>JAFXBH010000109.1 GCA_017521875.1 Oscillospiraceae bacterium | reverse complement strand
CTATTATGAAGAGGTCCGGGAAAGATATGCTGCCCGGATCCCTTGCCTGTGGGATGAAGAAGTGGGTTATTTCTCCTATATGATCCACGACGAGCAGGGACAGCCGGATGCTTTCCTGCGCTACAAAGACGGCACCAACTACAATATGGGTATGGACGGCATCACACCCTTTATCGCCGATGCCTGCACGGAAACGCAAGCGCAGCGTATTCTTGGCAACATCAAAGAAGGACTTATGACCGACATTGGTATCTGCGTAGTGGACAAACGCGCCCCGTATTACTCTGCATATGGCTACTGGAACGGCTCTGTGTGGATGCCCCATCAGTGGATTCTCTGGAAAGCGCTTATTGACCGGGGCGAAACAGAACTTTGCCTTGAGATCGCCCAAAAGGCGCTGGATGTGTGGGCATCTGAAGTGGATGCCAGTTACAACTGTTTTGAGAACTTTATGTGCCACAATGGCCGTGGCAGCGGCTATCACCATTTTTCCGGTTTGAGTTGCCCCGTTTCTCTGTTCTACCACGCATACTATGTTCCAGGAACAGTGAGCACCGGCTGGAACGCCACGGTAACACAAACAGATTCGGACAATGTCGGTTTCCTGCGCTCTGTATCCGTCCGGGCAGAGAAAGACGGTACGGGACTCATCATCTGCGTTGGCAAGGCCGCCACCTTTGCGATCAACGGAAAACCTGTCACTGCCCGGCAAATGACCAACGGTACATATTCTTTGACTCTGCAAAAAGGAAACAACCATATTTCTATCAAAACAGGTCTGTGATCAACAGGTCTGCTTTTGGGGAAGTAAAGCGAATGATACAAAAAGGACACCTAAGCGGTGTCCTTTTTGTTTAATTCAAATTCATCCAGTTATACAATCTCCATGTGGAATTGCTATACTCAAAAACTGCAACCAGACAATTTTGAGCGCACAATTTTTCCCGGGGGATCTCAACGCCGAAACCAGGTTGAGAAAGCTTTTAATCACGCCCATATGGGTGAAAACCGCAACATTTTCACAGTTCTGGGTCTCAAGAATCTCCTGAAAGGATGCTACTCTTTCCCGAAACTGCTCCTTACTTTCTCCGCCGAATTTTTCGTAGCCGGAGCAGAGCGCAAGAAGATCTTTGGCATTTTGTATAGAAGCGGGAGATTTTCCCACCAGGCTTCCCACGCTTATCTCCCGAAGCAACGGGGTGGTTTCATAGGTGCAACTGGGAATGGCGATGGAAGCGGTATTCTGGGCTCTTGATAAGTCACTTGCGTAAATCTTATCAAATTTCACCCGGGATAATGTCGCGCCCACCCGAGCGGCCTCTTCTCTTCCCTTCTCTGTCAGGCGTGCATCCTGCCAACCTGACCACACGCCCAGTTTGTTTGCCTCGCTTTCACCGTGACGAATCATCCATACCTTCATTCCTGCGTCTCCCTTGGATAGCCCTTATAAAGGTGAACGATATTGATATCCTCCGGCATATCCAAACCGTGAGAGCCGTGTCCGCCGTCGATTTCGTGACAGCCGTGATCCATAGCAAAGCCAACCAATGTATTATGATGCTTCCAATG
>JAFXBH010000108.1 GCA_017521875.1 Oscillospiraceae bacterium | reverse complement strand
CGGTCGCATTTGGAACATCAGCGTGATGATCCTTCTGCTGGCATTCCCCGTAGCCGTTTCCCTTATTTTTAAGACTTTCCCCGATTGGCCTGCCCTTGTGAAAGGTCTGATCGCCACTTTGCCGATGTACTGGGCAGTTGGCATTATCGAGACTATCACCTATGTACCTATGTTAGGTGCAGGCGGCTCTTACTTAAGTTTTGTTACCGGCAATATTTCCAATTTGAAACTCCCCTGCGCCCTGAACGCATTGGAGCAAAACGGTGTCAGCGCCACCAGCGAAGAAGGCGAAGTGGTATCCACTATCGCCATCGCCGTTTCCAGCATTGTTACCACTATCATTATCATTTTAGGTGTCATTTTGATCGTTCCTTTGACCCCTATTCTCCAGGCGCCCGTTCTGCAGCCGGCATTTGACCAGATCCTGCCTGCGCTGTTTGGCGGTCTGGGCGTGGCTTTCGTGTCCAAGAACTGGAAGATTGCCGTTGCGCCCATCCTTTTGATGCTTGTGCTGTTCATCTTTGTCCCTGCGCTGGATTCCGGCACTGTGGGTATTATGGTGCCTGTATCTGCGCTGTTCACCATTGCTGTGGCGCGGATCATGTATAAAAGAGGTGCGCTGTAATGGTAGGCTACATCATTTCAGGTGTTTTTGCAGCGCTGATCGCTGTGATCTTGTTGCGAGCAGCATTCTTTCAGCCCAAATCTCAACCCGGTGGTGACCCGTCACCCGTGGAGTTTGACAAGGACACCGCCATCGATGCCCTTGCCCAGTTGGTGCGGTGCAAAACCATTTCCTACAATGACAAAAGTTTGGAAGATGACGCAGAGTTCCGGAAATTACTGGACTTACTTCCCAATTTATATCCCAATGTTTTCCGGGTTTGCTCCTACCGGGAACTGCCGGACCGGGCAATTCTCTTCCGCTGGCCCGGCAAAAGCGACGCTGCCCCAGCGGTAATGATGGCGCACTACGATGTGGTGCCCGTGGACGAAGAAAAGTGGGATAAGCCTGCCTTCGCCGGTATTATAGAAGACGGCATCCTCTGGGGCAGAGGCACTTTGGATACCAAGGTCACATTCAACGGCGTCCTCTCTGCGGCGAATCATCTGATCGCCCAGGGTTTCCAGCCGGAAAACGACATTTATTTTGCTTTCTCCGGTGGAGAAGAAGTCAACGGTATGGGCGCGGTAAATATTGTAAATTACTTTACCGAAAATCATATTCAGCCTGCCATCGTCGTTGATGAAGGCGGCGCTGTGGTGGAAAATGTATTCCCCGGCGTGAAAGCCCCCTGTGGTCTCATTGGTATCGCGGAAAAGGGTATGATGAACGTGCGCTACAGCGTCCGTTCCCGGGGCGGTCACGCATCCGCGCCTCCTCCCAAAACGCCCGTCACCACATTGGCAAAGGCTTGTCAAAGCATTATCAAGCACCCCTTTAAGATGCATCTGACGAAACCTGCGGCAGAGATGTTTGACACCTTAGGTCGCCATTCCTCTTTCGCTCTGAAAATCGTATTTGCCAATTTGTGGCTGTTTAAACCGGTACTGGATCTGATTTGCAAGGCAAGCGGCGGTGAAATGAATGCCCTGTGCCGAACCACCACCGCCTTTACCATGATGGAAGGCAGCAACGCCCGGAATGTGATCCCCACAGAGGCAAGTCTTGTTTCCAATATGCGTCTTAATCCTGCAGACTCCGTTGCATCCGCCACCGCGTATCTGAATAAGGTAGTGGATGATAAGGATGTGGATATTACAGTTTTGGAGAGTTTCGAACCCAGTCCCATCTCCGAAACCAACTGCGACAGTTGGAACAAAGTGGCTGCCGCGGTAGCGGAGACCTGGCCCGGTTGCATCGTTTCTCCTTATTTGATGGTGCAGTGTTCTGACTCCCGGCACTACCGGGACTTAAGCCGCCATGTTTACCGGTTCTCCGCTATGGACTTAACTGCAGAAGAGCGAAAATCCATTCACGGCAACAATGAAAAGATCCGTCTGGAATGTGCCTGCCGGGCTGTGGAATTCTATATCCGGTTAATGGAAAAGTGCTAAAAGACATTTTTCAAATAATTTGTCCGTTGCTTTTCCGTAAAAGCCGTGTTACAATGGACAAAATGTAAAAAAATGTTTGTTTTAGGAGAATACCTATGGATATTGAAAGAGCCGCCTAT
>JAFXBH010000107.1 GCA_017521875.1 Oscillospiraceae bacterium | reverse complement strand
TTCATCGATACTGTAATCCTTGAAAGTGGTTGTTTTCCCATTCTCTGTTACAGATACGACTACTTCCACACCTTCTGTCAACAGTTCTACAGGGATGATAATTTTCTCCCTATCGAATTCAATATTGCTTTCATACCGGTTTTCTGTGAACGAATATTTATCGTTTATCGGTTTTGACAGGAACACTCCATTGGTGTCTGTCTGCAAAATCGCTTCGATTTCTGCCTTTTCCTGTTCGCTGATTTCCATCATATCTGCCAACGCAAATAGCAAGTCACAATTCAAAACGAGTGGCTCATACAGAGGGGGCAATTCTGTTTTTCTTACTTTTTTCAGATTCTTGTTATATGCCTTTACGCGTTTTTTCTCTGCTTTATACTCTTTCTTTGCTTCTTTTTCTTCTTGATCCGACATATAGTCGTAATCAGGCTCGACAACCGATTCCTCCTGAACATCCACCAGATAAACGGCATTCAACTTGCGTTGTTCGTCCAACAGAACCGCCACATTATCATAAGCAATATTATATGCCCTCTCCAAATAAGTTCGATCATCTGTTCTTGCGTACAAGTCCATATATACCTGCGCTGCAAAATACCGGCTCGACCATTCATCTGTATTGGTATTTTCTATAATATCGTCTGCAAACGCCTGAATACGGGCAACATATTCATCACCAGTATACAGTTCCTGTGCTGCAGCAATCGCTTTAGGAAGGATCTGTGCATAGTTATAATCTTTGCGGTAGATACCGGTAGACAACGCATTGTATGTATCTACACATTTCAAACATTTATCATACCTCTCGGTCTGATAATAGCAATCGGCAAGTTCAAGCCAATAATTGCCCAAAAGTTTATATGTTTCTTCTTCCGATTCCAAACGGCGTATCTTTTGCTGAACAGATTCGATTTCACAAATCTCCGCAAAAGTCTCTATCATTTTTTCACTTAAGGTCAGTTTTCCGTCCAGTCCATATTCCTGCGTAATATCTACCATATAGTCAAATGCCCTGTCACGATTTCTCATTATGGTAGCAGTCTCTTCATCATCCAGTTCCCATCCGCTCATCAAAAAAGACTGATCCGCAGCGGCATCTGCACTTTTATAATTGTTGTATGAATCTACAAGTGTATAGGCAACACTGGCGACAAGTGCCTTCCAATCAAAGGCATTTGTTATAGAAAGAATATTTAACGGATTCGGAATTGCGCTCCTGATAGCCGCCGCCTTTTGCTGATTATACATATACTGCAGCCGTTCCCGTTTGATGGATATATTACGAAAATCTTTTATATTGTCTCTTAAATCCCCCAGATGTTCCTGCGTAATCTCGTCGATTGCACCGGGGTTAATATCATTTAACAACGAAGTATAAATATCATCCAACAGCAAACGATTATCTTTTGATATTCGGATATCCTCTGCGGTGATCGCTAAATAATACAACATAGAAAAAGAGTTCCTCTGTTGCTCTGTCAGCCCGTTTTCGTCTATTTCCGATTCAACAGGAATCTCTACCGGAGGCACTTCAGATTCAATCGACTGTTCTGTTTCATTCTCTCCTTCTTGTGTTACATCCTCTTCCAAAATCTCAGACGATTCCGGTGTCGAAATTATCTCTTCACTTATTTCCGGAATGCTAACTTCCGATGAAATTTCTGAGTCTTTTGTACATCCGACAATCGACACCACAATCATTGCGACAAGCAACACGGACAACAATTTTCTCTTTTTCTTTCCTTCGAACATCTCGATTTCTCCTTTTTTGATATAGGGCTTTGATCCCATACCACGCGGTGTAAACTTCGCGAAATGCATCGCTGTTTATTTCTTCCATTTTACCGCCCGCATCTTCCAATGTCCATCAATTTTCTGCATATATTTCC
>JAFXBH010000106.1 GCA_017521875.1 Oscillospiraceae bacterium | reverse complement strand
TGTGCCCTCGGCACTGTCGGTAATGGCGTAGCCACTTTCTATCAGCAGACCGCGAATCCGTTCGGAATCGGCTTCGTTTTGTTGACAACCGTAGGTCTCTACGTAGGCGGTAGGTGTGGTGTTTCTGCTGTGCCAGTAGGCTTTTATTTCTTCACAAAAGGCCAGTTGTGCGTTCAACTGCTCTTTGGTAATCACGGTGGTTTTTCCCATAGCGGAATGACTCCTTATGCTTATAAGTTCTCAATATAGTATAATAGCATTTTTTCTCCTTTTTTGCAAGTAGAAGAGAGGGAATTTGCAGGAATGTGAACATTTTGCAAACTGTCTTGCATTTATTGCCGGTTCGTGGTAAACTAACAAAAAGTCACCCAGTTAATGGGAGAAAGAGGAAATGGTATGATTTGTAAATTTTGCTTTGCAGAAATAGAAGAAGAGGCATCTGTATGCCCTGTTTGCGGCAAGGAACTGACACAGGAGCAAACTCCTGCGGAAGAAATTGCTGAAGAATCCGCTGAAGTATCAGCAGAAGAAATTGCTGAGACTGCAGAGGAAGAGATTCTTCCCACAGCCAAGCCTAAGAAAAAGCCTAAGAAAAAGATGCCTGTTGCTGTGAAAGTCGTACTGGCATCCCTCTGCGTGATCGTATTGGCACTGCTGCTGACCTATGCAATTTTGGTTTCCACAGAAGGAACTGAGGCGACTATGGCACGGTTGGATAAGATTACCCACAGTTTGAAATTCTGGCGGGAAAACGATCTCAACTACAAACTCAGTTATACCGTTGAGAATAATAAGGCTGAGAACAAGGCAAATGAGATCGTGGCGACTTTGGGTGATCAGACCTTAACAAACGGTGAGTTACAGGCGGCTTATTGGCTTGGTGTGATTGACTTCCTGAATAACTACAACAGTTATTTGAGCATGATGGGTCTGGATGTGTCTAAGCCCTTGGATGAGCAGGTATACGACCCCGAAACCGGTATGACGTTCCAACAGATGTTCCTGGAGGGAGCGCTGAATAACTGGCGTAGATATGCAACTTTGGTGCAACTGTCTCAAGAGGCTGGTTTTACTCTGAATGAAGTACAGGAAGCATATTTAACGGGCATTCGCACGGAACTGGAAGAAATGGCTAAGGAGAACAACTATACGGATTTGGAAAAATTCATTGATGAAAAATTTTTCCCCGGTAGTTCTCTGGAAGCGTATATGCAGTACAATCGGCGGAACCAAATTGCATTTTGCTATTATGACTCTGTTTATCAATCTTTTATTCCCACTCAGGAGGAGATTGAGGCATACTACGAGGCCAATAAGGCGACCTTGGAAGAAAACGGTTATGGCAAGGATGCCGGTAATTACTATGATGTGCGCCATATTTTGATCTACCCAGAGAGTGCAACCGGCAGCACCACACAATATACCGATGCCGAGTGGGAAGCCTGTCGGGAAAAAGCCCAGAAGATTCTGGATGAGTATCTGGCGGGAGAGACTGTGGACGAACAAGCCTTTGCCACATTGGCTGCAAAGCACTCTGCAGATACCGGTTCCAGCAGCAATGGCGGTCTGTATGCCCAACTGACTACCAAGACCAATTTTGTAACCAGTTTCAAGGACTGGTACTTGGATGAGAACAGAAAAATGGGCGATACCGGATTGGTAAAGAGCGAATACGGCTATCACATTATGTATTTCTCCGGTACCTATCCTATTTGGCAGTATCAATCCCAAGATGCGCTGGTGATGGAAAGATCCAACAGTTTTATTGCCGCGGGAGAAGAAAAATGGCCCATGTCCGTGAATTACAAGAAAATTGTCTTGGGCCAAATGGACTTAGCAGGCTAAATTGTAATACAGTGAAAAGCAAAATCTGTCCTGATTTTTCAGGACAGATTTTTTGTAAACCATTGACGAAAGACGATTGTCTGCTATAATAAAAACTGTGAATTTAGCCTTATAGGAGGATATATTTATGTTGGAAAATATCTTGAAATCCATAGGATGTGGAAATGTTTGCCTGCGTCCGTTTGTTGTGATGGCAGATGGAAGTGAACGGGAGTTAGAGTATGCTATATCCGTAAATGAAGGGGCGAAGACAGCCACAGTTTCGGCAAAGGACGGAGAGGTTTCCGATTACCTGTTCTTTGATTATACTGGGGATGAACTGCTGTGCCGGCGTACTTTTGAAAACAAGTCGGAAGGTGTTGTCAGCATCAAGGAACTGGGCATGGAACTGAAGGGCATTACATTCGGGAAACTTCCGCGGGATGACTATTTTTATCACAATGAGAATCCCCGTATTTATGAGGCTATGACCTTCCCGGTGGATTATAACCGGACCGCTGAAGACGCCAAGGATTCCACCTATGATATTCAGGCCGGCAACCGCTGGGCAGACCCGGGTGTTATCTGCGAGCGGATTGGCGCCAGCCCCTATCAGCCTTTCCCGGCAATCTTGCTCAGTAACTACCAGACAAAAAAAGGATTGGTCCACGGCACACTGAGCCAGCGAGTATTTTACCACAACTACTTGGTAAATCATGAGTCAGAGACCGTTACACTTACGGTATTTTCTTCTGCAAAAGCAACCCACCGGCTGGATATGGCGCCGGGCAGAGTGCTTTATGACGAGTGGTACTTAGGCAATACCGATCATGCCGACGATATTGAGCGGATCTTTGAAAAGTATACCAAGGTGCTGCGGACAAAACTGCCTGTCAATTACGGCAGCACCAATATCAACCGGGATAACCTGATATGGGGTACGTGGAATGACGGTATTTACCGCAACATTTCTGAGGATATGATCCTCCGGGAAACCCGGTATCTGAAAGAAAATTTCCCCACCATGCGCTGGATTCAGTTGGATGACGGCTATCACCCCTACCCCGTCCAGGAGGCTGTGGGCATCAGCGTGCCCTATGAGGGCGAAGACGGTGTGGATCACAACAAGTTCCCCAACGGGCTGCGTTACCTGACCGACAGCATCCGGGAGATCGGCCTGCGTCCTGCCCTGTGGATTGGTTTGAAAGTGCCTACAATTACTAAACTCTATAAAGAGCGTCCCGAGTGGTTCTGCGATTACAGTTACCGCGCGCCCTTCGGTGTTTTGGATGTAAGCCGTGAGGATGTCCGGGAGTATATGACCTATGCTGCCAATGTGCTTTGCAGACAGTATGGCTTTGAAGCGGTGAAACACGATTTCTGGAGTTATGCGTTTGAGGATAGTCATGATCTGTACACCAATAAGGATCGAACCGGTTATGAAAACCGAACTTGGTGGTTGAAGGAAATCCGCGGTGCTATTGCGCCCGATGGCTACTTCCAGACCGGCTGCGATATTGTTATGGGTAACCCCTTCCTGGGAGAGTATTTCACCAACTATCGCTACGGCATTGATATCGCCAGCGGCAACTGGGATTTCATAAAAACCAATTACCTGTGGGGCGCTGCCTGTTTTGCTACCCATACCGGCGACCTGTTTGTTCCCAATAGCGATGCAATCGGTCTGCTGCCGGGCCTGAATGACACCGATGCCATGTTCTGTGTGAACTATTGCTTGGTTACCCACACTATGGTAGAAATTGCCGGTAAACTCAGCCTAGCCCAGGAGAGCAACCGTCTGAAGGTGCTGAAAAAGGCTGCATGTAATCCAAATAACGGCCAGGATGTATATTTTGTCGGCTATGATTACAGATGTCATCACTATTGTGTCCCCGAGGTTATGTACTTCAAGACACCCCATTTCTCCACACAGGAAAACAATGCTGCTATGCCTTTGCGGACTGTGGGCCTGTTCAATGTGGAAGAGCAGGAAAAGGACGTTGGATTTGCCCTCAGCCAGTTGGGTCTGGATAAGGGCGAGTATATCATCACCGATGTTTGGAGCGGTGAACAGTATCCTTTGACAGATGCGTTCAGTGTATTACTGCCTGCACATGGCAGCCGGTTGTTGGCAATCTCCAAGGCTGATAGTGTAAAACTGTTTGACGCCAACGTGAGAGTGAACAGTGCAGCGGTGCAAGGCAATACGATGACCGTTGAAGTGGACTATGCATACAAGAATGCTGAGTTCTTCTTCCACGCAACGCCCAAGTCAGTGGCGTTTGAAGGAAAAGAACTTGCCTTTACTGTGGAAAACGGAATCACCAAACTGGCAGTTCCTGCAAAGGGTCGGTTGGAAATCGCGTTTTGATATACAAATACAGTTTTAATAAAAAAGAGCGACACATCTTGCGGTGTGTCGCTCTTTTTAATCCCAGTCGGGACATAGATCTGTCAGCAAGGGAAGAGAATGAAAAATTTCGCAGGTAACTGCCTTGTATGTATCCACATCTGTAGCCTTTCGCAGGGCTTTTCCCAGTTTTTCAGAGTTTTGGAATTTGCACAGCCAGTGCCGCCAGTTTTCCTTCATGCGGAACATGGCATTCCGGCTGCCACCGAAAGCGTTAATATATTCTGCTAAAAGGGCATCGTGAAATTCTTCCAAAGCCTTGACGGTCGTACCGCCGGGGGTCAGCATGCCCGGATCAGCGATCAGTCCCCGGCCGATCATAACAGCGTCGATCTGAGGAAACTCTGCGGAAAATGCTTGCAGTTGGGGTAAGGTACACAAACTGCCGTTGTAACACAAAGGAGCGTTGCTGTGCTGGGTTGCATAACGGAAACAATCCATCTCCACCGGACCACTGTAAAACACCTTCCGCACTCGGGGATGAATGGTCAGTTCCCGGATAGGATATCGGTTGTAGATATCCAGAATGCCTGCAAATTCTGCAGGATCTTCGAAGCCAATCCGGGTCTTTACGGAAACCGGTAGCGGCGTGGCAGAAAAAATGCAATCCAGAAATCTGTCCAACTGATCTAAATCCCGGAGCATTCCCGCTCCTTTTCCCTTGGCGGTGACTGTTCCGGAGGGACAACCAATATTCAAATTCACCTCCGGATAACCCAAATCCCGGCAAACCCCGGCCAACCACAGAAAATCCTCCGGATTCTTGGTTAGCACCTGCGGAATGACCGTGAAATCCGGCAGATCTGCCACAGATAGTTCTCTCATCTCCCGATTCGTCAGCGCTCTATGAACGGTGGGGGAGAGAAAAGGGGTATAGTACCGGTCAACACCGGGAAAAAACCGATGATGCAGCCGGCGGTAAATGCTGTCCGTAAGCCCTTCCAATGGGGCAAAGTAGTAATGCATATCCATACTCCAAAACTTTACATCAGGGGTGCGCTGAACGGCGCACCCCTGATACTTATACTTCCATAATGACGGGCAGAATCATAGGATTGCGCTTGGTGCTCTTAAACAGATAACCGCTCATATCATTTTTGATGGCGGATTTCAGCGCAGCCCGATCCCGAATATGTTTGCGGCCGCAGCGCTCGATGGCTTCCAGCGCAACTTCCCGCAGTTCTTCCATCAGATCTTCCGATTCTTTCACATAAATAAAGCCTCTTGTGATAATATCCGGTCCGGAGATCAAACTGCCGTCCTGAGAACTGATGTTGATGCACACCACAATCATACCGTCTTGGGCCAGATGCTTTCTGTCCCGCAGGACCACACTGCCCACATCGCCCACACCGGTACCGTCCACATAGACCTTGCCGGCAGGGGCAGTGCCGCTGATTTTACAGGTCTTGGATGTGAGTTCGAACACTGTGCCGATCTCACCGATGCGGACATTTTTGGGGGACAGCCCCATAGCCACGGCCAATTTTCCGTGGAGTTGCAAGTGCCGCTGTTCGCCGTGAACGGGAATGAAGAACTTAGGTTTGCACAAGGCGTGCATAATTTTCAGTTCCTCTTGACAAGCGTGTCCGGAAACGTGAAGGCCTTCGCTCTTTTCGTAGACTACTTCAGCGCCTTTGCGATACAGTTCGTTAATAATCCGGGAGACCGCCTTTTCGTTGCCGGGAATGGCAGATGCGGAGATGATGATCCGGTCACCGGTCTGAATGTCTACCAATTTATGGGTGGAGAATGCCATGCGGTACAGGGCGGACATGTTCTCGCCCTGAGAGCCGGTGGATACGATAACCACTTTGTTTTTCGGCAGACTTTTGGTGGCGCCCAGTTCCACCAGCGTGCCGGCGGGGATGGTCAAATACCCCAGTTCCTGCGCCACTTTCAGCATATTTTCCATGCTGCGGCCGGTTACAGCGACTTTTCTGCCATAGCGGTGGGCAGTGGCCAAAACCGCCTGAATCCGGTACATATTGGAGGCGAAAGTGGTAACGATGATCCGGCTATCGCAGTTCTTGAACTGCCGGTCCAAACCTTCTGCAACGGTGTTTTCACTGGGGGTATAGCCGGGACGCTCCACATTGGTGGAGTCGCACATCAGCGCCAGAACACCCTCGTTACCCAACTGACCAAATCGGGCCAGATCGATCATACCGTCTTTGGAGGCAGGGTCGATCTTAAAGTCGCCGGTCATCACAATCGTACCTACAGGTGTGTGAATGGCGAAAGCCACCGCGTCAGCAATGGAGTGGTTCACGTGGATAAATTCCACGGAGAAGCAGCCTGCTTTGACTACATCGCCGGGTTTGTGGGTGATGAGTTTTACCGTATCGGCAATGCGATGTTCCTCCAGTTTCAGTTTTACCAAACCGTTGGTCATAGCAGTGCCGTGAATGGGACAGTTGACCTGCTGCATACAGTAGGGGATAGAGCCGATATGATCTTCGTGTCCGTGGGTGATAAAAATGCCACGAAGTTTTTTGGCATTTTGCACCAGATAGGTAAAATCGGGGATCACCAGATCCACGCCGTACATTTCTTCATCCGGGAATCCAACGCCGCAGTCTACCACGATCATATCCCTGCCATACTCCAAAACGGTAATATTTTTACCGATTTCGTCCAAACCGCCTAAGGGAATAATTTTTAATTTTTCAGCCAATTTTTAAAGAACTCCTTTCTTTTAGGACATAACAAGCAGGCAGCCGTATGCACCTGTCCTGACCCCGTACCGTCGGAAAAATGCAAATCTCGCCTGCAAAATATATATTACTTCTTTTTCTGTGCACGGGTCTGCCCACCCGGTGCTTATGAAAGTATTATAACACAAAAAACCCCGGTTGTATACATTTATCTTTTCTGTAAAAAAATCCTTTTGCAAACAAAAAAGATGGTTGCACCTCAGGTGGAGATTTGATATAATATCAAGAATACTAGACTATTGTGGGGAGTGTACCCTTTCGTAAGGAGGCGACGGCATTGACTAAGAAACTCGGAAGACTGCTCAGACCCAATATGGCGCCTTATTTTATAGCGCTGTTTATCTTTGCGGCGATCACCGCGCTGCTTCGGCAGTATGTGCTGGCGGGAGTGGAATTTGCTCTGTGGCTTCTGTTTATGGCGACCTATCTGGTGATGCGGGCCGTCCGCAAAAAGCAACTGAATGCCTTCCTGGAAAATGCTGTCCGGGAGCAAAGCGGCATACAGGATCAGCGCCCTCCCTTTGCAATGGTGGCGGTGCGTTTGGCTGACGGCGGCATTGTCCATGCCAATAACCGTTTTGCCACCCTCACCGGCTTTAACGATGTGCTGAAAGAACGGAATATTGCCGACATTCTTCCGGGATTTGACACCCAATGGCTGATTGCCGGTAAAACGGAGTATCCCTATGATGTAAAATTACAGGATCACCGTTACCGGATCTACGGCACGCCTATTCAGACCGGTGACCCCACAGGTGATCAACTGGCAGTGCTATACCTGACTGACCTGACGGAACTGTATCTGGTACGGGACGAATATGTCCGTTCCCGTCCGGTTGTCTCTATCATTCTGATTGATAACTACGAAGAACTGACCAAGAATCTCACGGAAAGCGCCATGTCTATCCTGAATGCCCGAATCAACGATGCCATTACCCAGTGGACTGAGAATTACCATGGCTTGTTCCGCCGGTTGGAGAGAAACCGTTATCTGTTCCTGTTTGAAAAGAAAGATCTGAAACGGGCGGTAGAGGATAAGTTCTCTGTTTTGGAAGATGTCCACGCCATTACCAGCCCTTCCGGCCTGGCCGCATCCATTTCCTTTGGCCTGGGCGTAGACGGTGAGACATTTGAGGAAAATTACCAGTTTGCCGCATTGGCCATTGAAATGGCCCTCAGCCGGGGCGGCGATCAGGCTGTGGTGAAGGATCGGCTGAACTTTAACTTCTACGGCGGTCGCAACAAGGAAGCCGAGCAGCGCAGCAAGGTGCGTTCCCGTGTGACGGCCAATTCCTTGATGGAACTGATTGATCAAAGCAGCCGTGTGCTGATCATGGGTCACCGAAACGCTGACCTGGATGCCATCGGCGCTGCATTGGGCATCTTCTGTATGTGTCGCAAGAAGAAGCGGGAAGCCTATATTGTAATGGACACCCAAAACAATATGGCCCCGGACTTCGTGGAGGAGATCCGCAAAGTCCCGGAGTATACCAATGCGTTCATCACCGGCCAGGAAGCGCTGGTGCTCAGTGATAACCGGACTACCCTTGTGGTGGTGGATACAAACCGCCCCGATCAGGTGGAACATCGACACCTGCTGGAGGCTGTGCCCCGTATCTGCGTGGTGGATCACCACCGCCGCGCTGCAGACTACATCAATCCCGTGGTGGTCAACCTTCACGAGCCGTATGCATCTTCTGCATCGGAACTGGTAACGGAATTGCTGCAGTATGCAGTGGAGATGGAAGATGTGCTGCCTATCGAAGCCAAGGCGCTGATGGCAGGTCTCTTCCTGGACACCAAAAGTTTCCATGTCCGTACCGGCGAGCGTACATTTGAAGCCGCTACTTTCCTGCGTCAGTTGGGTGCAGATACGGTGGCTGTGAAGATGTTGCTGCAAAACGACTTCCAGGATACCCTGGAAAAGTTTAACATTATCAAAACCGCGAAACTATACCGAAATGAGATCGCTATTGCGGCGCTGACAGAGAAGACCTCCCGCATCCTGGCATCCCAGGCAGCGGACGAACTGCTGGATATTTGCGGCATTACCGCATCCTTTGTGGTGTACCCGGACGGGGAGAATGTCTATATTTCTGCCCGTTCCATCGGTAGCGCCAATGTGCAGGTGATTTTGGAGCCTTTGGGCGGCGGCGGCAATACCGCCACAGCCGGCGCGCAGATTTCCGGCTGCACTGTGAAACAGGTGCTGGATGATTTAGTCGCATCGATTGATAAATTCTACGAAGAGTGAGGAATATATAATGAAAGTTATTTTTTTACAGGATGTAAAAGGTAAGGGCAAAAAAGGCCAGATGATGGAAATTTCCGACGGTTACGCAAGAAATTACCTCCTGCCCAGAAAACTGGCTATGGAAGCCACCCCTGATGCTATCAATACCATGCGTATGAATGATAAGGCAGCCGCAGAGAAGGCAGCCAAGGAACGGGCAGAGGCAATGGAGATATCTAAGAAACTGCGGGATATGACTCTGGTGGTTACTGCCAAGGGCGGCGGTGCCGGCAAACTGTTCGGCTCTGTCACCAGCCAGGAAATTGCCGACGCCCTGAAGGCGAAATCCGGCATCGTCATTGATAAGCGGAAGATCGTTCTGTCTGATCCGATTAAGCATGTAGGCACCTATACCGCCCAGTGCAAATTGGGCTACGAGATCACCGCGCCTTTGACTGTTAAGATCGAAGAGGCATAAAATCCTGCAAAAAAGGAGATACAACTATGGATGAAGAACTGGTTGCCAGACAACTGCCCCATTCTCTGGAGGCGGAACAGGCAGTACTGGGCTCCATTTTAATTGATAGCCGTTGCCTGACCGATGTGATCGGTATTGTCCGGGCAGAGGATTTCTACCTGCAGCAAAACCGGGAGATCTATGAGACAATCTATACGATGTTTAACTTCTCCCAAACCGTGGATCCGGTCACTGTGCTGGATAAAATGCGGGAACTGGGCGTATACCACGACAATTCCCGGGATTACATTCTGCAACTGATGGAGATCACCCCCACCGCTGCCAATGCGGTGCAGTATGCCAATATCGTCAAAGATAAGGCTATTTTGCGCTCTCTATCAGAGGCGGCATCGGATATTTCTCAGATGGTACATAACCAGGTGGGTGCAACCGGAGAAATTCTGGAAGTGGCGGAGAAGAAGATCTATGCCATTCGTAAGGGTGAGCGGGGCGACTCTCTGGAGCCTATCAGCATCACCTTGCACAAAGTCTTTGACCGCCTGACAGAACTGAGTCAGTCCGATTCTGCTATTCCCGGCATCTCTACGGGTATGCGGGATCTGGATAAAAAGATCAACGGTCTGAACAAGTCCGATCTGATCCTGGTGGCGGGCAGACCTGCTATGGGTAAATCTGCCTTCGCGTTGAACCTGGCGCTGAATGTGGCAAAGAAGTGCAATAAAACAGTGGCTATTTTTAACCTGGAAATGTCTAGGGAACAATTGGCTATGCGTTTGTTGGCTATGGAGAGTTATGTGGACGGCCAGAAAATGCAAACAGGCAAACTGACTGAGGATGAATGGGGAAAATTGAGTTTGGCGTCTGTTGCCTTGAGTCAGACGGATATTCGTATTGACGACAATCCGTCCATTACTGTGGCAGATATGAACGCCAAGTGCCGCCGTTTGGAGAATTTGGGATTGGTAGTGATCGACTATCTGCAACTGATGAACGGATCCGGCTATGGTAAGGGTGGAGACAACCGTGTCAATGTGGTCAGTGATATTTCCCGATCCTTAAAGATTATGGCTAAGGAACTGAATGTGCCGGTGATCTGTCTCAGCCAACTTTCCCGAGGCCCGGAAAGCCGACAGGACAAGCGTCCGATGCTTTCCGACCTGCGTGAATCCGGCGCTATCGAGCAGGATGCAGACGAAGTGCTGTTCCTGTACAGAGATGAATACTACAATGAAAACACCGAAGATAAGGGTGTTGCAGAGTGTATCGTATCCAAAAACCGTCACGGTGAAGTAGGAACGGTAAAACTGCAATGGGTGCCCCAGTATCAGGCATTTAACAACCTGGAGTGGAAACATGCTGAATAAGTTCAAATCCTTTATGGAGAACTACCGGGGGGAACGGGTGGTATGTGCAGTTTCCGGCGGCGCAGATTCTATGGCGTTGCTGTGGGCTATGTACTTGTTACGGGAAAGTTTGGAACTGGAAGTTTCTGCCGCCCATTTTAATCACGGCCTGCGGGGTCAGGAGTCAGATCGGGATGAATCCTTTGTGCGGGATTTCTGCCGTGGTTATCAAATTCCCTTTGTCTCCGGCAGTGCGAATGTAACTGCCGGCAAGAAGGGTCTGGAGGCGGCCGCCCGGGAGGCAAGATATGCTTTTTTAAAATCCTTGCCGGGGAAAATTGCCACCGCCCATACCGCTGACGATAATGCAGAAACGGTGCTGATGCACCTTGTCCGGGGAACAGGATTGAAAGGCCTTGGAGGGATCCAGCCGGTAAACGGCAACTTGATCCGTCCAATGTTGCAGATTACCCGTGGGGAAGTGGAAACCTTTCTGCAGACATACAGCGTTCCCTATGTGGAGGATAGCAGTAACCACAGTGACGATTTCCTGCGAAATCGGCTTCGTCATCACGTGATGCCTTTGTTGAAACAGGAAAACCCCGGTTTGGCGCAAAATCTTTCCGCTATGGCAATGCGATTGCGGCAGGACGAAATGGCGCTCAGTAAATTGGCCCGGGAGAATATGACAGACCAGGTAGCCCGGCTGCGGAATTTAGAGCCGGCTGTTCGCAGTCGTGTACTGAGTCAGATTCTGTTGGATGCTGGGGTAAAAGAGCCGGAAGCGGAGCATATTGCTACACTGGAAAAATTGGTCTTTTCGGAAAAACCTTCCGCGAAGGCAGATTTCCCGGCAAATGTAACCATTGTCAGAAATTATGACCGACTACAAGTTCTGCTGGAAGAGATTCCTGTGGAATCCCGGGAACTGACCTGCCCGGGGATATATGAATTTCCCGGCGGCAGAATTACCTGCATATCCAATACCGACGTAGAGTGTACTGTTGTGTCCTATCCGGTGATGCCAAAAGGAAAAATTTTTGTGCGTGGCCGGCAGAGCGGCGATACCATTCGCCTTCACGGCGGCACAAAAAGTCTGAAGAAACTGTTTATTGATGCCAAGATCCCCGCCTCGAAGCGGGATTCTGTCCCTGTCATTGCTGATGAAAGCGGTGTTTTGGGTGTGGTTGGATTTGGCGGAAATCTGGATAGAATTGTATTGGATGAAAATGCAGTTCG
This sequence comes from Oscillospiraceae bacterium, assembly GCA_017521875.1. Lineage (GTDB taxonomy): Bacteria > Bacillota > Clostridia > Oscillospirales > Oscillospiraceae > Faecousia. The sequence goes on along the minus strand of JAFXBH010000106.1, from coordinate 61 downwards.
AATCAAAATAGAATACCTGTAAATAAACATAAGGGAGGATTCCATTGTGGAGGAAAATATT
>JAFXBH010000105.1 GCA_017521875.1 Oscillospiraceae bacterium | reverse complement strand
TCGTCCTCGGCAAACAGGTGCACCTTGGAGCAGTCAACCTGGAAGTAGTTGATCAGTTGTGCCAGAGGGATGTAGGTGTCGGGTTCGGGGTTGACCAGAATCATAGTGAAGGTCTTGCCTGCTTCGGAAGCAGCCTTCAGGCGGGAGAACAGAGTAGCGATCAGAATGGGATGGGGGTTCATAATAACCTTAACATCGAATTCAGGATGCCACCAGGGCTCGCGCTTTTCCAGGTCCTTGCCGCTCAGGCTGCGAACATACTCGCAAACCTTCTTGTCCTTAAAGGGGACAAAGTCGTGGGGCTGGAAATCAAATTTGGTTGCGGGATCTGTGATGAAGTCTTTCATTATACAGTCTCTCCTTTTAAAATAACTTTTTTTACATTCATTTTGTGGTCAACGAAAATCAGGTCAGCACGCTTGCCAACAGCAATCTCGCCCCGGTCCGTCATACCGTAGCACTTGGCAGGGTTGTAGGAGGCGAAATTGAACACATCCACCAGCGACGCGCCAGTGTGCTTCATCATATTGCGACAAGCAACATCCAAAGTCAGTTTGGAACCGGCAATACCGCCGTCATTGTCGAAATTGATATCCGTAACACCTTCATATTTTTCCGGCACAGGGCCATCAAAGTAGCAGGAATCGGAAATCAGCATAATCCGATCATCGCCCTTAATGCGACGCACCAAACGAAGCATATAGGGATCCACATGGATACCCAGACTATCGCAGATCAGTTCTGCAAATATCTCCCGATTGTAGTTAACCGTCTCGTCCACACAGACACCCCGGCAGCCACCATATTTGACACGATTTCCGGTAGCATTGGTGTGGTGCGTGCCCACCTTCAGGCCGTAGGGCATCAGCGCTTCGATCTGCTGGGGGGAGGCTTCAGAATGGGCTACAGTAAAAATTACATTGGGATTCGCCTTCTTGGCATCCCGGACAAACTCTTCAATATTTTCCCGCTCCGGCGCTACGCACCAAGCGCAGACGGCATCGCCGGCTGCATCCAATATTGGCTGGTAGTCCTCTTTGCAGATAGGCCCCTTCCAAGGGCTATACTTCCGGTCAGCGCCGAAGTTGGGGTTCATATAAGGTGCTTCCATATACAGACCATAAATACTGGCGCATTCAGGAGTCTGCATTGCAGTCTTTACGGTGGCAATCTGCTTAACCAGATTTTCCTTGGTCTGATTGAAATACAAGGTAGGCAGCACAGTTGTTGTACCGTGTTTCAGATTGAACTGAGCAGCATAGGCCGGGTCATCAAAAAACCACTTTCTTCCACCGGCGTGAACATGGGTATCAATGAGGCCGGGGCCTACATAAGCGCCCTCCGCATCAATAATTTCACAGCCCTCCGGGATGGGAGTGTTTCGCATTTCGCCAAATCCCTGAATCAAACCGTCCTCAATAAATAGCACGGCTTCGGGGATATAGTGGTTCTTCATAATTAATTCTGCATTAATAATCGCAGTCATTGGATTTCCTCCTTCATATAAGGTATCCGGCAGAGACTTGCCGAGAAGATCTCCCGCAGGCCTTTATGTTTATTTCTTACACAGAGGAATTATCTCTTCTTCCACTCGTCGTACTGTTCCATATATGCCTTTTCTTCGGGCGGGAACTTACGCAGAGTGTTCACAACTTCACCGTTGTTGTACTTACGATCGCCAATATCTTCGGCAGTACCGAACAGAGTCAGGTTGACCTGACGGGGACGGGCGCGAACGTGATCCCAGTCGATGAAGTAGATGTGAGCAAATTCACCCAAGTCCAGTTTGCCATCCTTGATGGTCAGAGTTTCGCTTCTGCCGAAGAAGACGCTGCGCAGGTGGCCGTCGGTATTCATAGAAGTGAAGTTGCCGGGTTCATCCACATAGCGGCCGAACTGTGCGTGTACGGGGCCGGGATGACGGTAGTCACCTTCGTTTGCGAAATCAGGAATCATCTTGCGCATGATATCCAGCAGGTCATGCTGCAGGAACTCCAGATCAAAAGTATCGAAGTCGTGGGAACACTCCTGAATCATAACAGAGCAGGTAGTGTGGTGGGAGACCACAGAAACAGTACCGTTCTTGATGCCGGACTCTTCCACGATCTTATGTACATCGATAGAAATGTCGTGGAACGTGGGAATCCAGCCCCGGGACTGCAACTGTATTTCTTTTTGAATCATTTTAAATTCCATTTTTGTTTCCTCCAAAAAATAATTTAATTTTTCTTTTATATTCAGGCGTGGCGTTCATCCCAAGCCTTACGGACTGCTGCGATCATTTCGTCCACCATTGCGGCCCGGTCTGCAGCCTTGGCTACGCCGGAAGAAGAACCGGTGGCATCTGCGCCGGCAATGATGGTGTTATATACGTCAGTACCGTTGGCAATACCGGCAGCGGTCAGCACCAAAATGTCGGGGTTGACACTCTTGACGCACTTGGTGGCAGCCTCTACATACTCAGGGCCGACACTGACGCCGGTACCGATCAATTCAGAGGGCTCGGCAACAATAATGTCGGGAGTCAGGGTTGCGATTTTGGAAGCATCTGCCATAGAGTCGGCGCAGACAATGGTGGTCAGGCCCACTTCGTCAGCACGCTTAATGGTCTCAGCCAGCACTTCAAAGGACAGGGGCTTCTCCACATGGTTCAGCATAACGCCTTCTGCGCCGGCTGCAACCAGGGATTCCGGCAGAATGTCCGCCAAGCCACGACCCACAGGAATGGGATCCATGTGGGGAGCAAAAATATGGATATGTTTGGTATTCTCCTTGACCCGGCGAATATCCACTACAGGGCAGGTAAACAACACATCGACACCGTACTTTTCACTTGCGGCATCAGCGGCCTTTGCCAGATCCAGGATCTGGTCGCCATACAGATAGGACTTGGGGCCGATCTCAAAGAACGGCGCTTTGATCTTACAGTTACTCATAAGAAAACCTCTCCAATATGTATATTTTGCACACCTCATTTTGGCATACTTACAATTATACTTATCATAACCCCCAAAAGGCAATTTGTCAATTGATACCAGCCGGTTTTCCACATTTTTGAAAAACATTTTCCCCTAAACATCAGAACGGTTTGTAAATTTTCTTTGTATAACTTGAAGGCGGCATAGATTTGTGTTATACTGGGCGAAAACAGAAAAATTTTAGGAGGATCTTCTATGAAACCCGAAAGTTTGAAAGCGATCCGGGATGCTTACGATATTGAGCAGGCCTGTATCTGTGAAATGAAAGATTACATCGACGAAGAGCAGTTTGCCAAAGCCGTAGAACTGCTCTCCAACGCTCCCCGGATCGGCACTTGCGGCTGCGGTCATTCCGGTATTATCTGCCAGCATATGGCCCACCTGATGTGCTGCATTGAGCGTCCCGCCCGCTTCATCTCCCCTGCCGAAGCCGTTCACGGCGCTACCGGCTTTTTACAGTCCGGTGATGTGATGATCTTCGCTTCTCGCGGCGGCAAGACCAAGGAACTGCTGCCTATCGTAGACATTTGCAAGGCAAAGGGCGTTTCTATTATCACCGTTACGGAAAATATGGAATCCCCCTTGGCACAGGCTGCCGATGTGGTTTTGAAGCAGCACGTAAACAAGGAAACCGATAAGTGGAATGCCCAGGGCACTACCTCCACCACCGCTCTGTGTATGATCTTCCACGCCCTGCAGGCTGCCGTCATTGAAGAGACCGGCTATCAGGCTGAGCAGTTTGCTCTGATCCATCCCGGCGGAGCCGTAGGCGAACGACTGAACAATAAGGCTCTGTAATTTATGAAGATCCGGGAATACATCAAAAAAGAACACGCCAATATCAAGCAGCAGCCCAAAGAAGAGCGCTGGCAATACTTTTGGGATTACTACAAGTGGCACGTGCTGGCGGTCATTTTGGCCATTGTGTTGCTGGTGCAGGGTGTTATCAGCATTGTAAATCGGAAAGAAGTGGTATTTTCCGGTATTCTGCTCAACTGTGCCATCACCGTGGATGATGAAGCATTTATGCAGGGATTTTATGACCTGACAGAAATCGACACCAAAAAGCAGGAAGCCGCATTTTACACTGATGTGATGCTGCAAGATGGCAGCCACAAAAGTGACATTACCTCTTTCCAGCGGATCGTCGCAGGTATTACTACCAAGGAATTGGATTTTGTGGTGGGGCAAACGGACTCTTTCAGGGTATGCTCCTATAGCGCAGGAGGCATCTTTATGGATCTGCGGGACTTTTTGGATGCAGAAACTTTGGAACGTCTTTCTGACCGGCTGTACTATATTGACGGTAGCGTTTTAAAAGGGCTGAATGCCGAGCCGGGCACTGCGGTAGACACCAGTTTGCAGAGTGTTCCTGACCCCAGGAAACCGGAAACAATGGCAGATCCTATTCCCGTGGGCATTGATATCAGTGACCGGGAAAAATTCCAGTCTGCCTATTATTTCCCCAATACCACTTTGTATATCGGTATTATCACCAACACCCCCCGGCCGGAATTATCCCGGCAATTTATCGACTATCTGATGCAGTAAAAGCAGACAGGCGACCCGTCAACGGCGGTTCGCCTGTCTTTTTGATCTTTAGGATTCCTTATTTGCGGACTTTGCTGGGCGGGTATCCAAAGCGGCTTTTATATGCACGGCTAAACACAAAAACCGTTGAAAAACCCAGTTTTTCTGCCACGGCGGATACCGATTCGCTTTTTAGCATATTTTCCGCCAAAGCCATACGCTGCTTATTGCGATATGTCAAAAGCGGAATGCCATATCGCGCCTTGAATCGTCGTTCCAAATGGTACTTGCTGTAATTAAACTGGCTGGCAAAATTATCGAGGCTATACGACATTCCCAAACCGGCATCAATATAATTCTTCGCCTGCACCTCCACCGGAAGCGTCATCAGGTTGTTCTTTTGTAGTGCTGCAGGGAAATTATCCGCAATCAGCATATCCAGCAGTTGAATCAATAACGCTTTTTTTATCAAGTCAGAATCCGAAGAAGACCTTGTTACGATTTCGTAAAACAATTCCAATGCTCTGTTCCCATTTGCAAAAGTAACAAAGGGCTGCTGCGGATACTCCGCAAACACATCCTGCCGAATGTTTCTTTGTTCCTCCGCTGTAAGTTCGTCCATATCCTGAAAGCAAACAGGAATGTTCTCACACCCCGGTATGTATGTGATATCAAAGTGGATATGGGGCTGAGAGAGTTCGCCCCACACCCGCAAAAACGAATGGGAAATACCGGGACGGAGCAGCAGGAAACACCCTTTTTTGCATAAATAATCCACGCCTGCATACTGTAGAAGCAACTGACCTTCTTCAATATAAATCAACTCATAATCGTAGATCACCCGGCTGGGTATGATCACCCCATCCATAGCAGGTATGCGGGATTCTGATGCAAATCTGATATACGGATTGATCTCAAAACTATTTAGCACAACTCGCCCTCCGCAATAAATGATAAGTCTTGGTCAACATTTGATATTCCTACTTTAATTGAATTACTGTACAATGTCAATAGATACATACACACAACTATCGCAAGGAGGGCAAGAAATGTTAAATTCTCTTACAACTAAGAAAAACATCCGCACCTTCTCGATCTCTCCCGAAAACTTCTCCGGAGAAAAAGGAAAAGGCGGAATGGCCACAGAGGGTACGGCATCCCGTGCCGCAAGAGAACTGGGGCAGGGCTGGAAAGTTAATCCTTACATTATTGTAAAAGGCGGCCAAACCTATGTTCTGGCAGATGTGAAGGGACAAGGCGCTATCAAGCACATTTGGCTCACCGACAGTTCCGCTGCCGGCAGACTGCTGGTTCTTCGCATTTTCTTTGACGGCCAGAAGCGTCCTGCCGTTGAAGCACCTCTCTCCGACTTCTTTGCAGATGCTTCTTATGAAGATTTTCGTCAACTGACCAGCGCTGCTATGTGTATCAACCCCAGACGGGGTCTCAACTGCTATTTTGAAATGCCCTATTTCCGCTCCTTCCGCATCGAAGTGGAAAACCTCGCAGAAGCAGAGTGCGGTATTTTCTACCAGATTGACTGCGAAGAAAAGGAACTTCCCCCCGATACCCTTTACTTCCACGCCCAGTTCCGCCGTTCCAACCCCACTGCCTATATGCAACCCCATGTGATTTTGGACAATATCAAAGGTCGTGGCCACTATGTAGGCACTTATATGTATTGGGGCGCTAAGTCCAATGACTGGTGGGGCGAAGGCGAAATTAAATTCTATATCGATGGAGACAAAGAATTCCCCACCATCTGTGGCACCGGCACAGAAGACTATTTCTGCGGTGCATACAGTTTTGCCGTCGACGGCAAATATGTGGAATACTCCACTCCCTATGCCGGTATGCCCAAAATCACTCGCAGTAACAATTTCTTCAATTCCCAACTCTATTTCAGTCTGTACAGATGGCACATTACCGATCCCATCTACTTTGAAGAAGATTTGAAGATCACTATGCAGGCCCTTGGTTGGCGAAGTGAGGAACGGTATCTGCCTCTGCAGGATGATATCTCTTCTGTAGCATATTGGTACTCCGACAATTTGGAGGACGAATATCCCCCCTTCCCCTCCAGAAACGACCTGGAACTCATTCGGACATACGGTTAATTTATCATAATATAACAACAAAATGCCGCTAATACGCTCTGTATTAGCGGCATATATCATTCTTCTTATACCAAAATCAGTTCGCCGAAATATTCCGGCGTGTGGAAATCCAATCGCTCCACGGCAGACCAAGTGGCCCAGTGGGGTTTGTCTGTTTCCTCTCCACACTTGTAGAAATTGCCCCGCATTTTGTGACCGGAAGGCAACTTGCACGGAATTTGATAGAGGGATTCCAGCAGGGATTCCGGAATCAGGATCTCTGCCTGCCAGTAATCCGTTTGCACCGTGATGTCTACTTTCGGTTGATCCAGACCCAATTCCAGTACCTTCGGTCTGTTTGCCCGGCCTGGGCCAAATCCGCAGCGCATCGCTCCGTTGGCATTTACTTCCACATTGATATAGCAATCGGAATGCTCCGGAAAACAATTCAAAAACACTTCCATACAACTGTCTTTGAACACCGGATCGTCCGGCTGGGTGTAGGTAGCCTTGGGATTTTCCTCATAGCAGCGCATCATTACCCGAAATCCCACGCCGGAAATATATTGGAGATACCCCTCTGTTTTGGGGGCAATCTCTCCCTCCGGTCGGTGGTGGGTGACAAAAAATTGCGCCGGTGCACCCTTGGTGCTGACTTGATAGAATTCCATATGCTTACTCCTGTTTTGGAAAAGGCTGCGGCAAATGCCGCAGCCTTTTGATTGGATCGACATTTACATCAAAGGCTCCAGACCCAGAACGGGGTGACCCTTCTCGGTCAGCCAGGTCATCAGTTCCTCTGCATCGGTGGTAACGGTTTCGTCTGCCACCATATCGGTGAAGTTCTCAATGCCGTACAGTTCCAAAGCGGTCTTGTTCAGACGCTCAGCCACATCGTCCTTCAGTTCCTTGGGCATCCATACGATACGCTCTACGCCGCCTTCGGCAGCCAGGAACTTCTTGGAAGCAATGAAGTGACGGCCGTGACCCATAAAGCCGGGAGTCTGCACACCGCCACCGGTGCAGGAAGCCAGTTCGCCGAAGGTCATACCGGCAGGTGTCATACCCTTATATTCACGGTTGACAACGATAACACCGCTGGAGCAGGC
>JAFXBH010000104.1 GCA_017521875.1 Oscillospiraceae bacterium | reverse complement strand
TAGAACGGCCGTCGGGAATCGCCAATGGCCCGGAGGATGCCGGCACCCATGTTATAAAACATCAGGCCAATCATACCGCCAAAATAAATGGTTAGATAGGTAATGGCATCATCTACCGAATTTTCGTGCAATTCGGTAAAGCCAACCATATATGGGGTGATGATCAGTCCCAAAGCAGTAAACAATACAGTTAGAATATGCGTCAGCATAATAGAACTATGGACAGAATCTTCTACTTTATCATTACGGCCGGCACCATAGTATTGGCTGACGACAACACCGGCGCCGGACGCAAGTCCCATAAATGAGCCGATTAACATATTCACGATAGGAGCGACTGCGCCTACGGCGGAAAATGCCTCATTGCTGACATAATTTCCAACTACCCAAGTGTCAACAGTGTTATATAATTGCTGAAACAGATTACCAATCAGCAGGGGAATAGAAAATCGAACGATATGACCAAAAATATTGCCGTGGGTCATATCTACATCACGATTTTTGGGAATTCGCCCTCCTGTGGCGTATTTGTGGGGAATCATACCCATACCTTCTCTCTGAGATGTCTCATCTACTAGTATATTAGGGTTGTGTAAATTGGTGAAAGATTAGAAAGTAAATGCTTCCCAAGGAATATTTACCGGGAATTTTTCGGTGATAATCTGATCAATGTGGAGCAAAAGAGGAAAATCTGCAGCGTTTAATTTTCCACAAGCAATGTTTTCGCGAATTACTTTGGCCACTCGTTCAGCAACAACCAAAGATTCCAGAGTAATGCCGTTTAACTCCTGTTTGGCGGTGTCTATATCCATACCAAGACCCAGTAAGATACCGATCAGCCGTGTTCTGCCACCATAAACTGTAACATACAGATCTCCTACGCCGACACAGAGGTTATTTAAGTCCGGTGCGCCCTGGAATTGCAGCAGTTTGGCCATTTCTTTTACCGCTTGTCCAAATACAGCAGCCTGAGAATTATAGTGTAATTCGCTATCAAGGCCAAACTGTTTTTGATTCAGACCAACGGTTAGAGCGATGCCAAGCGCATATCCATTTTTCAGCGCAACGGCACTTTCAATACCAACAATGTCCTGAGACAAACTGATATGATAATAATCTGTAGCCATGACAGACTTCAGAAACTGCAAATCATCCATATTGCTGCCGCAGAATGCTACCTCTGTCTGATCATGTTGTACCAATTCATAACTGGTACAAGGACCACCAACAGCGTTAAGCGAGATGTTTTTTTCAGTTGGTTTAACCTTGCTTGCCAAAGAGCAGGGTAGGTAATCAGTTGGCCATCTTCCGTATCCATAAGGCCTTTGGTGACGGTCAAAACGCGCATACCATCCGGTAAGATGGGAAGAATTTCGTTGGCAAACCAATCCACACCGAAACTACTTACACCGCCAATAATCATATCGGCGCCATTAATTGCGGTGAGAACGTCGTCAATTTGATAAAACTCAATTCCTACAGGAAAGGGGAGTGGCAATTTTGGATGCTTGTTGCTACTTATGCAAGTGTCTATAATACCCCGATCCAAAGGAGTTCCTACCAATCGAACAGTGTTTCCGTTCTCTTTGGCAGGAAATGCAAGGGCAGAGCCCATCATACCTGCACCAATAATTGTAACAATAGCCATATTTCTGCCTCCAAGTTTGACATTTGACCAATTTTTCAGTATGATAATAACACGATATATTTTATAAATCAACTGCGGAGAAATGGAAATGAAAGAATTTTTAAGTTCAAATAATTGCCCTTGCGGCAAGGAACATAAAGTAATGGTTGATGCGGTTGTGTTTGGAAAAAATGCAATCAGCAAATTGCCGGAATTTGTTTACAAATATAATGCGAAAAAACCATTCCTATTAGCAGATCGTAACACATTTGCTGCTGCCGGAGAAAAGGTTTGCTCTGTTTTAGAAACCGCCGGAATTGCCTATAAAAAATATATTTTTAACTGTGATGAACTTGAGCCCAATGAGCAAGCGGTAGGCTCTGCGGTGATGCACTATGATTATAGTTGTGATCTGATTATCGGGATTGGCTCCGGCGTAGTCAATGATATCAGTAAAATTCTTAGTTGCATTTGCGGTAAGAAATTTATTATTGTGTGCACTGCACCTTCTATGGATGGGTACGTATCTCCTACATCTTCTATGTCTTTAGACGGACTGAAGCAATCCTTGAACACAAGATGCGCAGATGTAATTATCGGCGATATTGATGTTCTCAAGAATGCGCCGGACCGTTTACTTAGGTCCGGCCTGGGTGATATGCTTGCCAAATATGTGAGTATTGCAGAATGGCGCATTGGACACTTGATTACTGGCGAATATTACTGTGAGCAGGTGGCTGATTTGATTCGGCAGGCGGTTAAAAAATGCGTTGACAATGCAGGGGGCTTGCTAAGACGGGATGAGACTGCCATAGAAGCCGTTTTTGAAGGGTTGGTGCTGGGCGGTGTTGCTATGGCATATGCTGGCATATCCCGGCCTGCATCCGGCGTAGAGCATTATTTCTCCCACATTTGGGACATGCGAGGATTGGAGTTTGGCACACCGGTTGATCTTCATGGTATTCAATGTGCCGTTGGTACATATCTTGCGGCAAAACTATATGACGAGTTGAAAAAAATTATCCCAGATATGGATAAGGCAACAGAATCCGTTAGGAATTTTTCCTATTCTGAATGGCAGAGTTCCCTCAGACAATTTCTCGGAAGCAGTGCAGAAACAATGATCTCACAGGAACAGCGTGAACAAAAATACAATAAGACCACGCATGCCGCACGATTGCATGTCATCTTAAAGAACTGGGATTCTATTTTACAGATCCTGCAGGAAGAACTACCTTCTGCAATTGAAATTGAGAAGATTCTAGATGCAGTTGGACTTCCTAAGGACTATAGGCAACTTGGCATTGATAGAGATACTGCAAAAATGACATTTAAGGTAACCAAGGATATACGAGATAAGTATGTTTTATCTCGGCTTGCCTGGGATCTGGGTGTGCTGGACGAGTTGTGTGATTATCTGTAAGGAGTATATTATGGATCAGGGCAAACTGTTGCGGGAAATTCGGCTTTATCTTTTTGATATGGACGGAACATTGTATCTTGGAAACAGATTATTTGATTTTACGCCTGAATTGTTGCAAACAATTCGAGATACCGGTCGAAAATATTTATTTATGACCAATAATTCTTCTAAAAGCGTGGAGGATTACATTAAGAAACTTAGCAGTTTAGGTATTTCTGCCTCCAGAGAAGATTTTATTACCTCCTCTCAGGCTACAGCCTATTATCTAAAGGAATACTACCCAGGCCATAGGCTCTATGTTTGCGGTACGAACTCATTGAAAAGAGAACTGGAACAAGAAGGATTTACTGTGACGGAGTCTCTTGAACAGGCAAATTGTATTGTTATGGGATTTGATACGGAATTAACATTCCGAAAATTGGAAGATGTGTGCAGATTGCTTTTGACCCGGGAGAATATTCCTTATATAGCCACCAACCCGGATTATGTATGTCCTACGGAATTTGGAAGTGTGCCGGATTGTGGTAGTGTATGTGATATGGTTTTTAACGCCACAGGGAAACGACCCGTTGTAATCGGAAAACCCAGCCCGCTGATGCCAACTTTGGCAATGGAGCGGTATGGCTACCGAAAAGAGGAAACAGCGGTTGTGGGCGATCGGATCTATACAGACATAAAGTCCGGAATGAATGCGGGAATCACCGGTATCCTGGTATTGAGCGGTGAAACAGTTCGGGCGGATATTGATCGGTCAGATGTAAAACCACATTTCGTGTTGGAAGATGCCTCTGAAATTATATATGCATTGAAATGAAAAGTCCGGTTGCATTTGCAACCGGACTTTTTTAATAATGGGTGAAACAGAAATATAAAAATCTAATTGTTTTTAAAATGCAGTCAAATTCCGCATTCTTGAATAAAGGCACGACTGATCTTCAAATCTTTGGCAGGTTCCTGCAGATGAACGTCTTGCTCCACATGAATCCAACCGTTATAACGCTTTTCTTTCAGTTTTAGTAAAATTTTTGCGTTGAGGTCGCCCATTTCACCGGCACCCAATTCGCAAAAACGAATACGGTCTTCCAAGCGGTCAGCATTTATGTCCTTGTAGACGTAATCCTTAATATGTATTGCCCCAAGGCGATGGAAATACTTTTCAATAAAATACATATTGTCACCACCGGCAACGGCAAGATGGGCAACATCCAGCAGGAGATATGCCTCGGGACACTTAACCAGAAATTCTTCAATTTGTTCTGGAGTCTCCACAATGCCCATATGGTTATGTAAAACTACCTTTAATCCATACTTCTTAGAAGCTGCAATCTGACAGTTAACCTTTCGGACAAGTTCATCCATTTTGCCATCAAAAGGTTGCTCAGTCCAAATATATTTAAGACCCAATGCAGCAGCAAACCGAATAGTCTGCCTGTCGCTGGAGGCGCGACAGGTTGCAAAGTCCATTCCCATCTGACGGGCATCGGCCACAATTTCAATTGCTTCAGCGGCATTTCTGGCTTCAATGCGTTCAATGCCGTCGTATCCAATATTCTTAAGCATAGTCAGGCGGTCACGATAGTCATACAGACCACCTTCCCAACAGTTTATACCATAATCTGCAATGCCGACTTTGATCATAAGAAAGCCCCCCTGTTATGGATTTAACCATCGTTACTGAATAAAATATCAGCCATATCAGCAAAGAAACATTTTGATTGCCTCTACCTGGCAAGATATCAGCCTGATATAAATTGTAATATTCTGGCGGTACGTTCTTTAATAGAGAGATTCTGTGCATCAGCATAGGCTTGGTTGCTGAGTTTGTGACGCAGGGCATCATCTTCCTTTAGACGGATTACGGCCTCACGAATTGCCTGTATATTCTCCGGATCAATAAGGATGGAATTATCTTTGTTCAGCACATCGTAATTAAACGAGCGATCGGAGGAAACAATTGCCGAGCCACATCCCATTGCTTCCACAACAGCATTGCAGCATCCTTCATTCAGGGTAGGGAGGACGAACACATCTCCGGCACTGAGGAATTCCGGTATATGCGCCGGATCGACGGAGTTGCAATATACCTGGTTTGACACATTTGGGGTTAGGTTGC
>JAFXBH010000103.1 GCA_017521875.1 Oscillospiraceae bacterium | reverse complement strand
CTCTGTAGGATACCCCTTATAACCCACCTCCTCCGTCATCGGTTCAAAACCTTCTGATTGGAAGGTAACCGTGAATTCCGGTGTGTACCGCAGATATAAGGAAATGGAGGTATCGGTTCTGTTTTTCCACCTTTGGTTTTGGGTGCCGTTTGTTTGGGCGTATGCCAGATAATAAGTAGTTCCGCTCCTATAACGCCATACTGTGTCTATGTTGTTGATCGTGACGGATGTCTCTGAGCCGAAGTAAGCGCTGTGGTATACACCCAGATCATAATCAAACTGAGATGACACAGATTTCTTGGTCGTGTTGTCAACCCTGAGCGTTCCCAGATTCGTTACAGAAAGTTCCGTGATGCGATTTCCGTCGTAATCCACTGGGAGCGCATACACATCAATGGTATATACATTGCTGTTTTTATTGATACTGTAAAGGGGCAGAGATTGCAAATACGCCTCTCTTACCGCAGCAGTGGGGATATATCCCACGATACGGGGATCATCCTTGGCGATTTGGACCTGGGTGACTGCGTTGTTCCAGTCGCCACCTACGGCCATGATGGTATTTTCTGCACCTTCCGCCGGCACAGGGGTATCCATTGCCGTTACAATCAGGATCTTGTCGGCATTTCCGTTGCCATCGGTATCCAGAAACAGAAGATTGCCGTTCAGACCCACATAACTATCCGGCTGGGACAGGATATTTTTATCGACGCAAAGTTGCATCATATTGTACACGCCGGGACTCCAGGGGATGGCATCCTGAGGCACATCGGCATAATGCAGGCAAAAGGCTGCAAACATTGCCGACCAATCGCCGTAGGGATTTCCGTACCACTGACCGTATCTGGTAATTCCTTGCTTGGTTTCACCGTCATCGGCAAGAACGAAGTTCTTCTCGCTTTCTGTGACCCCAATCTGGGACAGAGCAATACGCGCCAGGTTTTCTGACCAATATCTTCCAAGGTCATCCGGGAGTGTTGCCTCCCAAACTTTCGCCGTTTCCACATCTGCTGTAGGGTCGGAATAGCAGGATAACGCGTGGATATGCTCCTCATATCCGCATATGACGGCATTGTTCTGCAAACATTCTTCTGTATGCTGATGTTCCTCACGGCCGCAGGTTGCGCCGTTTGCAATGGTAACGCCCGTCATGCGCAGATTCCACAAAGTGACAAGCGCCACAATCAGTGACAGGGCTGTCAGAATCAATACAGCACGATGCCACCGTCGTTTTGCAGTATTCAATTGTAACATGTACTGTTCAATGAAACTCATAAACGCCTGTCCTTTTGATGCTTATACTCTACAGGTTAAAAAAATCGGATGCTTTTAAACGGCCACACTCTAAAGAAAACTTTTCCAACGATCTGATCCTTTGGAATGCATCCAATCAGCGAATTGCGGGAGTCGATTGAACTTTCCCGCATATCTCCCACCACAAAATACTGCTCTTGCGGTACTTGCAGAGGAAATTCCAAATCACATTCTCCCAAAGCCTTCTGCTCTACATAAGGTTCCTCTAATTTGTCGCCATTGAGATATATATTTCCGTTAGTATCAATCTCAATCCAGTCGCCGGGGAGACCGATTACCCGTTTTATCAGAAGTTTGTTATTCCAGGTAAATCCGCAAAGGTCGCCGCGGTCAAAGCGGGGTGTTTTGGTAAGCAACACAATGTCACCGTTTGACAGTGTCGGCTTCATACTGGTGCCCTCAATTTGCAAAACGGGCAACACAAGGGTTGCGATCAACACGGCGACGGCAGCCACGATTGTTAAAACATACACTGTTCCGCGCAGGGCTTTATTATAGGCTTTCTGACGACGGTATCGCTTTCGTTCTGTTTCAACTTGATTTTTGGTAGGAAGCGATACTTCCTTTTTCTTTTTATGCAACATACCTATCACCCGTTATCCGAATGTTCCTGCCCATATTCCTGCAAAATTGCTTCTATAGCAGAATTGTAATCGCCCTGTGTATTTTTTGCCTCTGCAATGATTGCCGCTGCTTCCGCCTGTGCCTGGGCGAGGATTCTCTGCCGCTCTGCTTCGGTTTCATCGCGAATCGCTTTGATTTCATTCAAGTATTGCTCTGCAGCATTCTGTGCGCTGCGGAAGCAACCGTTAATTTCCAGGGCTGCATCAGCAATATTTCCGGCATTGCTCAAACGGAGCCGCTTATCTGCCAATTCTCGTTCCAATTCCCGGTTTTGCTCTGTTAATTCATCGACCTGCAATTGAAATTGGTAGATTATATCGATCAGTTGCGCCCGGCTCAGCCGTTTAAATTCTTTATCCGTCATATGCTGATCCTCCTTACAAATACAAGCCCTTTCTAAACTTGTATTTTACCACATGTTCTCTTATATTCCAATAGGTTTACAGGTTTTTTTGCGAAATTTCATGTTTTTTTCGTCAAAATCAAGACGGAAACGATCTCCGTTACAAGTATCTTTGCAGCAATTCACTCTTAACATACAGAAAACAGCAGGGCCTGACATTCCACAATCTATTTCTTTCCTTTGCGGATACAAAAAGACCGCAGACATTATTTCGTGCTGCCTGCATTGTTCAAATAACAATGCAGAATCCGCCCATTTTCTTTCTCAGTATAACATTTACGGTATGACAAACCTCTTACAAACCAACAGAAAAAGCCGTCGATTCGACGGCTTTTCTAAGTTTGTTATTCAGATCTTCTTTCCCAAAGCAATCCGCAAGTTTCTTCTGCCCAACTATACTGGGACATATATTCACCGCGGAATTCGGGTCTTCCGGTTTTCAAGTATGTGTAATAGTCGCAGTCTAATTTTTCAGGATTCAAGGAATAAAAATAATGATTCCTCTCAAAAATCTCCTCCGCACCTACCGTTTCCAGGGATTGACGCAAATCATGAAATAATTGGTGGATATAATTATGGTTCTTTTGATCTTCGTTATTTTCCCAAAGGGCAACCCCTATCTCGGCAACTGTAACCCCCGCACCATTCCGATCCACCAAAAATGCAAACAGTTCTTTGGTTTTTGACCGTTTGAATGTCAGTTTTTCTCCCTTTGCAAAAACCTCAAAAGTACCAAAACACTTTACGGTAAGTGGCTTTTGGCTTTGACGGATGCCTTTTATATTATCAATCTCCTCCTGCACATCCTTGGCAGACACAGGTTTCATTAAGTAACCGGTGGCATGAAGTTTGAATGCCTGAATTGCATATTCCTCATATCCGGTACAAAATACGATCTTGCAATCCGGGCAAAAACCGATGATTTTTTCCGCCAGAGCAAGTCCCCCCATACCACGCATATTGATATCCAAAAAGGCAACATCCGCCGGATTTTCTTTTATAAAGGCAAGGGCTTCCTCTCCTGTGATATTAAAATCGGTTTGGGATTATCCAGTTCTCCGAAGTTACCTCTCAGATATTTTGCAAAGTTATGAACCAATTCTCCCGCCTTGGGAGGATCGATACTGCAAAGTTGCTCAATGCTCCCCAGCGTATTATAGATAAAGTACGGGCGGATTTGGCTCATCATCGTAGAAACCCTGCTTTCAGCAAGTTGCGCATTTAATAAGCGTTTCTCGGTTTCCAATTCTTTGGCCTTGGCAAGGGTGTTGATGCTGTTTGGTATCACCTGCAGAACGGATATCATCGCAGCAACAAAGAAAACACCAATGAAAAAAAGATGCAATATACTATAATGGTGGCACGATTTGATGTGTAAAAGGTGTGTGGAAAAAGTGAAACTACCGAGAAAAAACCAATGCAACAAAGACTATAACAACACCCCGTCTTCACGAAAAAGACGGGGTGTCTTGTTTCATTTAATCATATCAATCCCACGCTGGAGCGTATCCGCAGAGATAGCACCGGTTGCCTGTGCAACAAGATATCCTTCTGCATCG
>JAFXBH010000102.1 GCA_017521875.1 Oscillospiraceae bacterium | reverse complement strand
TTCTTTAGAAATTCCTCGTATGCTTCATTTTTGCAAGGTACCATATATGCCGCCGGGTCTGCCACACCTTCGTCCAATGCCACCGGCAGCGGATTGATCAGTTCATAACTGTGGATACCGGAAATCTCTTTGCGGCGGCAGATCCTCACCGTGTTACCAAACAGTTTGATCTCGCCTGGCCACAATGCAGATACACGATACCCCATATCCACCTGAGCAGACATCACATCGAAAGCGTACTTCGTCAACCCACCGGATCGATAAGGGGGAAATCCAAGAAAATAATGCAGGATATTCATATTGTGCCTCCTACAAACCAACGATTTATGCTTCACTTATCCCGCACCGGCAATATCTTTACCTTGTAATCGCCTAACGGGCATACAATTCCCATAGTAATATCAGTATACCCCAAAACCAGTATTCTGTCAACCTTGCAAGATGCTGTAAGCACTTGAAAACAAAGGCTTTTTCCGGAAGATACAACTTCATCATTTGGGCAAAAAACGCCCCACGCAACAGCAAAGAAAAATCCCGGGCGCTTTCGCGCCCGGGACTCTCTATTGATTCTTATTGCTTTGTAAGGAATCTATCAGCGAATCATAATATAGTTTGCGAAGTAGTATTCCACGCCGCCGATCTTATTGATTCCGTCAGCAAGTCTGCCGTTGTCCTTTACATAGATCCAGCCAAACTCCGTCTTGTACCAGCCCTTGGTCGTGCGCTGCACGCCATTGCTGCCGAAGTAGCGACCGGAGCAGATATCATTTGTAACCATGACACCGTCAGAGAAGTAATAGTAGTTGCCGCCAACATTCTGCAGGCCGTTTACTGCCTCGCCGTTTCTGAAGTAATACCAATCGCCGCCGCCATTGAACCAGCCGTTTGCAAGGCTCTTTGTTCCCTGGCAAACGCCATCGGCGTTGAAGTAATACACTTCGCCATTAATATACTGGTAGCCGGTGGCTACGGCAACTGTAATGCCATAACCCTCATCGATTCCCTTGACCTGGCCATGATATACTTTGCCCTTATCCTGGAACCAGCCGGTAAGTGCAACATTGCTGTTGTTGAAGTAGCACCACTCGCCATTGATCTTCTTCCAGCCGGTATAGTTCGCAACCACGCCGTTGCTGTCGATGTAGTAGTAGGCACCATCGTAGAAGAATTCATTCTTGATCATCGCGCCATCATAATCAAATGCATAGCGCTTATTGCTGATCCACTGAATGCCTGTTACAGGTTCGCCGGCATGGATATAGTACCACTTGCCGTCTTCCTGCTTCCAGCCTTCTCCGTTGAGACCGGTAGCCTTGCCCAGATATTTGCCGTCCTCAGCAAACTTATACAATTCGCCATCTACTTCATAGATGCCGCCGGCGAGTATAAACACTCCATCAAAATAGTACGATACGCCATTGATCTTGTACCATTCGTTGCAGCACAGTTTGCCGCCGGACTTTGCATAGACATACTGACCGCTGAGGCCATCGCCATAACTGAATTGATGCCAGCCGCTCTTAACATACTTGCCGTAAACATCGAAGGCATAGTAGTCACCATTCCAGGATGCGTAATCATTGACGATCATATAACCGTCTCTGATCAGATAGTTGCCTACCCAGCCGTCATAGGCTTCGCCGTTTTTGACATAAAGAGCATCGCCGTCCACATAGTTCCAGCCGTCGGTCAAATCTTTCTCAGAAATGATCGCGCCGCTGCTATCGGTGGTGACGATCTTGCCATTCCACATAAAGGTGCCGATTGCAAGTGCGTTACGGAAGATATAATCCTTACCGTTGATGGTGTGCTTGCCATAGCACAAGTTGTAGTCTGCATCGGCATAATACCAACTGCCGTTGTACTGCGCCCAGCCGGTAACTGCCGCGCCGTCTGCACCGAGCAGGATGCCGTTTTCGCTATAGTCATAAACAACGCGGTTGGTGACCATTGTGCCATCATACTCAAAGTAGTACAGTTTTCCATCGATCTTACGATAGTCGTTTTTGACTATTTTGCCGTTTTCCTGATAGAAATACTTGCCATCGATCTGTTTCCAGCCATTTCCGCTGCTGGAACTAACCACCAAGCCAGACTCGTTGACCACATAGTCAACACCGTTGATCCGCACGGTGGCATTGGAATAGGTGTAGCCGTAATCATCGAAGAGGTACTGCTTACCGCCGATGGTCTGCAGACCGGTCTTTGCCTTGCCGGAAGCATCTGCATAAGCATAGCGGTTCGGTGTAGATTCGTAGTAAGAATATTCGTTAAATACGATCCAGCCGCCTTTGAACAGTTTGCCATCTTTATCGAATACATAATAGCCGTCTTCTGCGTAGGTGACCTGATTTCTGACCATGGTAGAATTGAAATAGTACCAGTCAGTACCGATCTTCTGCCAGCCGTATGTGATCTCACCATTTTTTAGGTAGACCTTACCCTCGGTACCAATATCGTAAACACCGTCACTGGTTACCTTGTTGCAAACGCCGGCATTGTCGATTGCGTACAGTTCGCCATCAATGCGCTCCAGGCGATTTGCATACATAGCAACATTGAAATAATACCACTTGCCGGAGATTTCTTTCCAGCCGTCGTCAAACAATGTGCCGTCGGCCTGTACATAGTAGTATCTGCCGTTTACAGCATGCTT
>JAFXBH010000101.1 GCA_017521875.1 Oscillospiraceae bacterium | reverse complement strand
TATGACCTGCGGGATTATTTCCGCGGTTTGCCCGATTCCATAACCGGTATCGACGGTTTGACTACCGACGAAAACGGACGCATTTGGATGCTGGCTAACGGTATTTTGTTCTCCTTTACCTTTGATCCGGTGAAGAAGACCATCGACATCCGCAAGGAACTGGATTTCAGCCCCTTTACAAGAAGCGACTGGTTCCACTCCGCAATGCTCCAGATCGACGGCTATCTGTACTGTAACTTTGGTGATAAAGGCGGCATCCGGAAGGTCAATATGAGCGATCCTTCCGACAACGAGCGTCTGCGTGTACCCGCAACAGACTACTTCGCCATCGGCAACGACGGTAATATCTATTACACCACCGGCGCTGCTTCACTGTGGATGTATCCGCTGGTAGTTACCGATGCAGACTGGGCAGCAGCCGAGAAGATGGATGAACAGTTTACACAACTGAAAGACATCACTTTGGAATCTGAGACCGCCATCAAAGAAGCCCGGGCCGCCTATGAGGCGTTGAGTTGGTCGCAAAAGGCGCTGATCTACAACCTGGATATGCTGATCGCTGCAGAGATCGACCTGCTGGAATGCAAGATCGATTCCCTGGGTGAGATCACCCTGGAAGACAAGGCGCTGATCCTGGAGATCAAAGACACCTATGCCCAACTCACCCCGAAGAACAAAAACTATGTGAAGAACTACAAGCGTGTCTTTATTCCTGCTTTGCAGGCGCTGCAAGCAATTGAAGATCAGATGGCGGCTGACGCTGTACAGGCGCGCATCGACACCATCCCCGGTATGGGCGAGATCACCCTGGAGAAGGAAGCGGACATCCGCGCCATCGAAACTGCATACAATAATCTGACCAAGTCCCAAAAGGCACTGGTAAACACCAAGTATCTGGATGATGCTTTGGCAAAGATCTATGTGTTGCGGCAAGAGCGGATCGCATACCTGAACGAACTGATCGCCGGCTTTGGTGAGATCACACTGGAAGATGAGCCTACTGTCAACGAGGCAAGAGAGATCTTTGACTGGCTGACCATCGTAGAGCGTGAGCAGGTAGATTTCATCGCCTTGAACGATGCAGAAACGGCGCTGAAGAAGTTACAAAAGGCTGCCGCTGCAGAAGTGGACGCCTTGGTAGAATCCCTTGGCGGTTCTGTCTCTCTCGGCTCCGGAAAAACCATTAAGGCTGCCCGGGCTGCCTACGAGGCGCTGACCCCCGGCTCCAAGCAGTATGTAAAAATGCTGTCCATTCTGGAAGAGGCGGAAACCATTTACGCCAGACTGCGTACAACTACCACGATCATCTGCATCGTTGTTGCGGTGGTAGTGGTTGCCGGTGGCGCTGCTGCTTACGTTATCATCCGCAAGAAGAAAGCGGCGGCAAAAGCCGATGCTTGATTTTGCGAGGTAGAAAGGAAAAACTATGTATATCCATAGTAATATCTCTGCAAATCTTTTGTATGTACAAACCCGGTCCATTCCCCAGGTCTGCCAGGTGGCAGACCTGGCAGGGCAGGAAATTTCCTGCCCTATACTGGGCACAAAGCCGGAAGGTGACCATTTCGTTACCATTTTAGATGCTTCC
>JAFXBH010000100.1 GCA_017521875.1 Oscillospiraceae bacterium | reverse complement strand
CCCTTTGTCATTGCGAGGAGCGCAGCGACGTGGCAATCTCACCCCCTTTGTCATTGCGAGGAGCCGTAGGCGACGCGGCAATCTCACCCCCTTTGTCATTGCGAGGAGCGCAGCGACGTGGCAATCTCACCCCCTTTGTCATTGCGAGGAGCGCAGCGACGTGGCAATCTAAAGTAGACAATATAGATTCCCACGCCAGTGTGAGCACTGGCTCGGAATGACAACGTGGGTGTTTCATCAACACGAATTCGCAATAATGCATAATTGCATATATCCCCAAGGAGATAAAAATTATGATTTTGACTGATACTTACACTTTTACCGACGCAGGCATTACCGCCCTGCTGGGTTACGCCGTGGTATTTTTCGGCCTGATCCTGCTGATGATCGTGGTAACCCTGCTGGGCAAGGCTTTTGTGGCCGCGGAAAAGAAGAAAAAAGCGGCCGCTCCCGTTTCCCCGGCGGCAGAGATTCCCGCCCCCGCGCCTGTTTTGGCTCCCGGCGCTGCCGGCGGCGTGAAACTGTACAATGTTGAGCCCAAAACCGCCGCCATGCTGATGGCCATTGTGGCTGACAAGATGGGCAAGCCCATCAACGAACTGCGGTTTATCTCTATCAAGGAGGTTGAACAATAATGCATATTGGACAAACTCTCTTAAATCTGTGGAATGACTCCGGTTTTTCCAAACTGATTACCGGCTTTTTGGCCGACGGCGGCTGGCAGAACCTGGTGATGATCGCCATCGGCTGCGTGCTGCTGTATTTGGCCATCGTAAAGAAATTTGAGCCGCTGCTGCTGTGCGGCATTGCCTTTGGTTGTATCCTCAGTAACCTGCCCGGTGCAGGTCTGTACAACCAGGAACTGTGGGAAAGTTTTATGTCCGAGTTTTTGAAGGACGCTGAGGGCAATTTCCTGCTCAACGAGTTGGGCGAGAAGATCGCCAATCCCAACTACCACTCCTACGGCACCATTCTCAGCAATGGCGGTCTGCTGGACTTCTTCTACATCGGTGTCAAGACTTCCATTTACCCCTGCCTGATCTTCATTGGCGTGGGTGCTATGACCGACTTTGGTCCTCTGCTGTCTAACCCCAAGAGTTTGCTGCTGGGCGCTGCTGCCCAGATGGGCGTGTTTGCCGCTTTTATCTGCGCGATCCTGTTGAAGTTCACCCCTGAGCAGGCCGCTTCCATCGGTATTATCGGCGGCGCTGACGGCCCTACCGCTATTTTCGTCGCCACTAAACTGGCACCCCCTCTGCTGGGCGCCATCGCCGTAGCCGCCTACTCCTATATGGCGCTGATCCCCCTGATCCAGCCGCCCTTTATGAAATTGCTGACCACCCCCGAGATGCGGAAGGTGAAGATGGAGCAGACCCGGAATGTTTCCAAGGCGGAGAAGATCGTATTCCCCATCGTGGTCACCTTGTTTGTGGCGCTGCTGCTGCCGGATACCGCTCCCCTGATCGGCTGCCTGATGCTGGGTAACCTGTTGAAAGAGACCGGTGTCACTGACCGTCTCAGTGACACCGCCCAGAATGCCCTGATGAATATCGTCACCATTTTGCTGTCTACTTCCGTGGGCGCAACGATGGTGGGCGCTACCTTCCTCACCGGCGAGACCCTCATGATTGTGGTACTGGGCGTGGCCGCCTTCATTCTGTCCACTTGCGGCGGATTGGTTTGCGGTGTGATCATGTACAAACTTACCAAGGGCAAAGTCAATCCCCTCATCGGCTCTGCCGGCGTTTCCGCCGTGCCTATGGCCGCCCGTGTGGCCAATCTGGAAGGCCAGAAGGCCAACCCCAGCAACTTCCTGCTGATGCACGCCATGGGCCCCAATGTGGCCGGCGTCATCGGCTCTGCCATCGCCGCAGGCTTCCTGCTGAGCGTGTTTGGTTAAGAAAATACTTTATAATTCCTTGACTTTCCCGGTTTTTGCAGATATAGTAAATAATCATAAATACATACGGAGGTACTGTTATGTTTATTGACATTCATTCCCATTGTTATCGCGTTCTTCCTTTCTGCAATCAGTATGTACCCCCCTTCTGCACCCCCGAGCAACTGATCAGACGGTATGACAAAATGAAGGTGGACTACGCCGTTTTGCTGCCGGTTATCAACTCTGAAATTTACTTCGTACAGTCTGTGGAAGATGTGGTGGAAATCTGCCAAAAGCATCCCGACAGATTCATTCCCTACTGCAATGTTGACCCCCGGGCAATGACCAACTCTCCCACCGCTCCTCTGGACGAGGTTATGCGGTACTACAAGAGCCTGGGCTGTAAGGGTATCGGCGAAGTAATGCCCAATATGGAATTGCTGGATCCCAAGGTGCAGAACCTGTTTGCCTGCGCCGCAAAGGAAAATATGCCCATCGTATTCGACGGCTCTGTGCAGAAAGACTGTGACTTCGGCCTGTACGACGATGCCGGCCTGCCCCAGTTGGAGTACACCCTGCTGCAGTTCCCCAACCTGAAGATCTTCGGCCACGGCCCTGTGTTCTGGTGTGAGATCGCCAAGTTGGAGACCCCCGCAGAGCGTGGTGTTTACTTTGGCATCAACGGCCAGCAGGGCAGACTGAACAGCAATCCCATTCTGGAAGAGGGCGTTGTGCCCAAGTTGTTCCGCAGATACGAAAACCTGTGTGGCGACCTGTCCGACGGCACTTGCTTCAACGCAATGAACCGGGATCACTCCTACGGCCCCCGTTTCCTGTCTGAGTTTGAAGACCGGCTGTACTTCGGCACCGATATGGTGGCTGAGGATATGTTCGTGGGTCTGGACGAACTGTTGCTGTCCTGGCGTCAGCAGGGCAAGATCAGCGAGACTACCTTCCGGAAGATCGCTTACGACAACGCCGCTAAGTTGCTGGACATCCACTAAGATAAGAAAAACCGCCCCAAGGGCGGTTTTTTAATGCAGAATGCAGAATGCTGAATGCATAATTATGGTATTGCCTCCGGCAATGATTAAATTGTGTCGCAAAGCGACACATTCATTATGCATTATGAATTATGCATTATGCATTGATAAAAAATTCCCGGCGGGCACACCGCCGGGAATTTTTTATCAGGAGTTTTTCATTACGATGGTTTCGATGCTGTCGCCCACATGTTCGCAGGCGTCGGCACATTTTTCCAGTTTGTCGAAGATCTCACGCCAGAAGATTACCGTCAGCACATCGGAAGAGAAATCCGCAGCCTTTAAGGTTGCTTCCAGATACAACTGGTCGCACTCTTCTTCCTTATGGCTCAAATTTATGATCATCTCGTGGAGTTTCTTAGGCTTTTTGAAGTTGGGCAGTTCGCTCAGCATATCGGTCATCATCTGGCAGCACTCTACGATCTTGCCGGCAAAGGCAACGGCCTCGGGCATAATGGTCTGGATGCGGTTCACATAGATCCGCTGCAGCACTTCCTCGATAAAGTCAGCCACTTCGTCGATATTGGCGCTGATCTGGGCCATATCTTCCCGATCCATGGGGGTCACGAAAGCCTTGGCCAGCATAGCGGTCATCTCATGCTTCACGCCGTCAGCCGCATGCTCCAGTTCGTGCATTTCCCGCAGCATGGTCTCGATGTTGGCATAGTCATAGTTGGTCAGGCATGCCTGCAGGTAGGCAGCGGCCTTGTTGCAGCACTGGGCGGCTGCGGTATAATTTTCAAAATACAAACGGTCAGATTTAGCCATAATTCATTTCCTTTCTTATGTTCAGAACATTAGCAGAAGATTGCCAAGAACAGTTTGGTCATCAAAAAGCCGATCACGCCGCAGCCGGGGAATGTCAGCACCCAGGTGAGCACCATTTCTTTCACCACGCCAAAGTTGATGGCTTTCACATTTCTCACTGCGCCCACGCCCATAATGGAGGTGGTCTTTGCGTGGGTCGTAGAAACCGGCAGGCCTAACACAGAGCAAAGCAGCAACGCAGAGGATGCAGACAGGTCAGCAGAAAAACCTTGGTATTTCTCCAGTTTTACCATGTCCATACCTACGGACTTGATGATTTTTTTGCCGCCGATGGCAGTTCCAAGACCCATAATCACCGCGCAGAGGATCATGATCCAGGTGGCCGGCTGCATACCGGCAGGAATGGACTGGCCCTGAGACATAAACAGGCACAGGATGATGATACCCATAAATTTCTGGCCGTCTTGGGCGCCGTGCATAAAGGCAGAATAGGCCGCGCCGGCGATCTGCGCGTATTTAAAGACCGGTTCGGTCTTTCGCCGTTCCACATTCCGGAACGCCACGGTGACCAACTTACATACCACCCAACCCAGACCGAAGCCCAAAATCACGGAAACCACGATGCCGTAAAGCACATTGACCCATTCTCCGCCGTTCACGGCATCAAAACTGCCGTTGAGGGCGATGGCAGAGCCGGTGAGGCCGGCGATCAGCGCATGGCTTTCGCTGGTGGGAATGCCGAAGACGAATGCGGCAGTGGCCCAAGTGACGATGGCGAACATGGCAGCGCTCAGGGCGATGATGGCTTTGTCCGGATCGTTGCCGAAGTCCACCATTTTGGTGATGGTCTCGGCCACCTTGGGACTGAGCATGGTCATCACATACACGCCAAGGAAGTTAAAAACAGCCGCCATAATGATGGCCGCCCGGGCAGACATACACCGGGTCACCACGCAGGTGGCGATGGCGTTGGGCGCATCCGTCCAGCCGTTGACCAAAATCACACCCAAAGTCATTACCACCGCAATGAACAGCAGGGGATTGGCGGTCATTTGACTCCAGAAATACGCAAGGGAAGTATCCATAAAAATCCTCCAAACAGGTTTTTCTCGTCATCATAAACCATATTTTTCTGTTTTCTATTGTACTATACCTCCGCCCACCCGTCAATAAAAAATTGAAAATGGAGAATGGATAATTGAGAATGGAGAATTGAAAATTGAAAATTGTTGTATCGCTTACAGCGATGATTTGAATCTGTCGGCAAAGCCGACACATCCATTATACATTTTCCATTTTCAATTATACATTAGAAATCCCGGCGGAATACGCCGCCGGGATTTTTTAGCCTTCTTCTACAACGATTTCCCGAAGTTTCAGACCGGGATTCCGCTTGCAGGTGAAATCAATGGCCCAAAAACTGCTGAATACCAGTAGATTCCGACCACGGTAGTCTTCCAGCAGTTCCGCATCGCTGCCCAAATTCAGATCCGTCAGGTCGCCGGGGTAACTTTCGATCAGGCGGATTTCCTCATACGGCAGCATATCCATCCGCAGATCCACGCCGTACTCGTTCTTCATCCGGTACTGGAATACCTCAAACTGCAGCGTACCCACCACGCCCACGATCACCTCTTCCATACCGGAATTGGGGACTTTGAAGATCTGGATTGCACCCTCTTGGGCGATCTGCTCCGTACCCTTGACGAACTGCTTCCGCTTCATGGAATCCTTGGCGGAAACCCGGCAGAAATGCTCGGGCGCAAAGGTGGGAATGCCGGAATAGAGGAATTTCTTACCCGGCACGGTAATGGTATCGCCAATGGAGAAAATGCCCGGGTCGAACACGCCGATCACGTCACCGGCGTAGGCTTCGTCCACGATCTCCCGCTCCGCAGCCATCAGTTGCTGGGGCTGGGAAAGCCGCATTTTCCGGCCGCCCTGCATATGGTAATACTCCGTATCCCGCTGGAATTTACCGGAACAGATCCGCATAAATGCCAGACGGTCTCGGTGGGCTTTGTTCATATTTGCCTGGATTTTGAACACAAATGCGGAAAAATCCGGGGAAAAAGTATCGATTTCACCGCAATCCGCCACTCTAGACAGAGGGGGCGGGGTCAGTTTCAGGAAGTTCTCCAAAAACGGCTCAATGCCGAAATTGGTCAGCGCAGAGCCAAAGAACACCGGGGACAACCCACCGTTGCGCACCGCTTCCATATCCATTTCCCGACCGGCGGACAGCAGTTCCACATCATCGATCAGTTGCTGATGCTTGCTTTCAGAATCCAACAGCACTGCCACCTGGGGATCGTACAGATCCACCGCCATTTTATCCGCCTTGGCTTTGCCGTTGACACCGGAGAAGAACAGCAGTTGGCTCTTTTCCCGGTCGTACACGCCCTGAAAATCCTTGCCGCTGCCGATGGGCCAGTTCATAGCGTAGGTCTCAATGCCCAGTTCCCGTTCCACTTCGTCAAGCAGGTCGAAGGGATCCTGGGTCTCCCGGTCCATTTTGTTCACAAAGGTGAAGATGGGAATGTGCCGCATAGCGCAAACTTTGAACAGTTTCCGGGTCTGGGGCTCCACGCCCTTGGCGCCGTCGATGACCATGACCGCAGCATCCGCTGCCATCAGGGTACGGTAGGTATCTTCCGAGAAGTCCTGGTGGCCGGGGGTGTCCAGAATGTTAATGCAGAATCCGCCGTACTGGAACTGCATCACAGAAGATGTGACAGAGATACCTCTCTGTTTTTCGATCTCCATCCAGTCAGAGGTGGCCGCCCGGGAGTTTTTCTTACCCTTGACCACGCCGGCCTGGGCGATGGCGCCGCCGTACAGCAGGAATTTTTCCGTTAAAGTGGTTTTACCGGCATCGGGGTGAGAGATGATGGCAAATGTCCGACGGCGGCTGATTTCTTCTTCTAAAGTTGACATAATTTCCCTCCAAATATGATTGTTTGCATCTCCAAGAGGGGTTTAGGGTGGAAATGAAAATCCCATAATTTCCTCCAAAGGCCATACTATCCATTATATTTTTCTTAGTTTACCACAAATCCCTATATTTTACAAGAAAAACCTTTCCTAATCCCCCCTTGTCATTGCGAGGAGCGCAGCGACGCGGCAATCTAAAGTCAGTAATGTAGATTCCCACGCCAGTGTGAGCACTGGCTCGGAATGACAACGAAACATAACAGATTCCCACGGCTTGCATAGCAAGCCTCGGAATGACAGTAAAAGGGGTTCCCTTCTTTGTCATTGCGAGGGCGTCAGCCCGTGGCAATCTCACCCCCTTGTCATTGCGAGGAGCGTTAGCCCGTGGCAATCTAAAGTCAGTAATGTAGATTCCCACGCCAGTGTGAGCACTGGCTCGGAATGACAACGAAACATAACAGATTCCCACGCCAGTGTGAGCACTGGCTCGGAATGACAACGAAACATAACAGATTCCCACGGCTTGCATAGCAAGCCTCGGAATGACAGTAAAAGGGATTGCCACGCCATTTTACCCACAGGTTGGCAATGCCCTCTGGGACTTTTCAGCGTGTTGCTTTTCTGTTTTTCCCGTGGTATAATGACAAAAACCAAACAAGGAGAACACTTATGGCTAAATATTCTTTCGCCTCTGACTATATGGAAGGTGCGCACCCCGCCATTTTGGAGCGGATGCTCTCCACCAATATGGACAAGTGTGTGGGCTACGGTCTGGATGAATTCTGCAATTCCGCCCGGGAGAAGATTCGCGTCGCCTGCGATGCCTCCAATGCGGAAATTCACTTCATTTCCGGCGGTACCCAGTCCAATTCTCTGGTGATCAAGAGCCTTTTAAAACCCTATCAGGGGGTCATTGCCGCCACCACCGGCCACATTGCCGGTCACGAAGCCGGCGCTATTGAGCATGGTGGCCACAAGGTGCTTTGTGTGCCGGAGTATAACGGCAAACTGAAGGCTTCCGATGTGGAAAAACTGGTGAAAACCTATCAAACTGACGACAACAATGACCATTTGGTGATGCCGGGTATGGTGTACATCTCCCAGCCTACGGAAAGCGGCACGCTGTACTCCCTTTCCGAACTGGAGGACATCTCCCGGGTCTGCAAAGAAAATAACCTGCACCTGTTTTTAGACGGCGCCCGGCTGGCCTACGCGCTGGCAACCCCCAGCAATGATGTGACTCTGCCGGATCTGGCACGGCTTTGCGATATTTTCTACATTGGCGGTACCAAGTGCGGCGCGTTGTTGGGCGAGGCCATCGTAATGCCTGACCCCAGCCTGATTCCCCACTTCTTTACCCTTGTGAAACAGCACGGCGCGTTGCTGGCCAAGGGCAGACTGATGGGTATTCAGTTTGAGGTACTGTTCACCGACGGTCTGTATGAAACCATCGGCGCATCTGCCATTGAATACGCCGATGCCATTCGGGATAAACTGACCCAAAAAGGTCTGCCCCTGTGCTACGGCTCTCCTACCAATCAGGTATTTGTCTGTGTCCCCGATGAGATCCGGGCGAAAATTGAGGAACAGGCCATCGTTGGTTTCTGGGAAAAGCCCGACGACGACCACACCGTGATCCGCTTTGCCACCTCCTGGGCTACCAGTCAGGAAGATGTGGACGGTCTGCTGGCCCTTTTGGATACCATTTAACCTAACAAAAACCTCCCCCCATGGGGAGGTTTTCTTTTAAGACGATCCCGCTTTCCCACCGGAGGAATTTCCATTGAGACGACCATACTTTCTCTTCGGCGAGAAAGTATGCAAAGCGCCGCCGGGACCTCCCGTATGGTCCCGGACCCCCAGACGTCCAAAGGGGGAGCGGCTAAAGATTTACAACAAAAGACAGTTTCTCCGCTTCCCCCTTTGTAATCCCCAAAACTGCAGATAACGACACGCAACCCGGGAACGACAGGAGCATTCCTCTTAATATTTCTTTCCATTTGACAAATTTGCTACGGGATATTACAATAATACCAACTTATTTTTGAGGTGATTTTATGGATCAGAAATTACGCACCGAGACCTTGTGCATTCAGGCCGGTTACAGCCCCGAAAGCGGTGAGCCCCGGCAGATTCCCATTATTCAAAGTACCACTTTCAAGTACGCCACTTCCGAACATATGGCAAAACTCTTTGACTTGGAGGAATCCGGCTATTTCTATTCCCGTCTGCAGAATCCCACCTGCGATATGGTAGCGGCCAAAATTGCGGCTCTGGAGGGCGGCGCGGCGGCTATGCTCACCGGCTCCGGTCAGGCGGCCAACTTCTATGCCATGTTCAACATCGCCTCCTGCGGCGATCATATCGTATCCTCCTCCGCTATCTACGGCGGCACATTCAACCTGATCTCCGTGACTATGAAGCGGATGGGCATCGACGCCACCTTCGTCAGCCCCGACGCCACCTATGAGGAAATCTGCGCCGCCATTCGTCCCAATACCAAACTGATTTTCGGTGAGACCATTGCCAACCCCGCATTGAATGTGCTGGACATTGAACTGTTCGCCAAGGCGGCACACGACAACGGCCTGCCCTTTATCATTGACAACACCTTTGCCACTCCTGTGAATTGCCGGCCCATCGAGTGGGGTGCAGACATCGTCACCCACTCCACCACCAAGTATATGGACGGTCACGGCGTGGCCGTGGGCGGCTGTATCGTAGACAGCGGCAAGTTCGACTGGACCAAGTACCCCGACCGCTTCCCCGGCCTGTGTACCCCCGATGACAGTTATCACGGGGTTACCTATACCGAGCGCTTCGGCTTAGAGGGGGCATTTATCACCAAGTGTACCGCCCAACTGATGCGGGATCTGGGCTCTATTCAGTCTCCCCAGAGCGCATTCTACCTGAATTTGGGCTTGGAAAGCCTGCCTTTCCGTATGCGCCAGCACTGTGCCAACGCAGAAGCCATTGCAAAGTTCCTCTCGGAAAACGAGAAGGTTGCCTGGGTACGGTACGGCGGTCTCAAGGGAGATAAGTACTACGAACGCACCCAAAAGTATATGCCGAACGGCTCTTGCGGCGTGATTGCCTTTGGTCTGAAGGGCGGCAGAACCGCTGCGGAGACCTTTATGAAGCATATGCGCCTTGGCTCTATCGAGACCCATGTGGCCGACTCCCGGACTTGCTGTCTCCACCCCGCCTCTGCCACCCATCGGCAGATGACCGACGAGCAACTCATCGCCGCCGGCGTCAGCCCCGACCTGATTCGGCTTTCCTGCGGTCTGGAAAACTGTGAAGACCTGATTGCCGACCTGAAACAGGCCATCGAAAAAGTGTAAATCATTATAATAGAAAAGACAGGAGAGGAAATCCTCTCCTGTCTTTTATTTTAATCTTTTTTCCAAGGTTGCGGTGTTCAGGGCGGATAAATGCACCCGACGGAAACCGTATTCTGCGGTGACAATATAGGCTTTCGGCAGGTCATCGCAGGGAATCACTTCGCCCTCCTTTTCCGCCCGTTCCAGAAATTCTCTGGTGCGTTTGGAGGTAGAGGTGTTGTCCATATCAAAGATGCCGACAATCGCCCTGTCCCGCACAGACATATCGTTACCAATGGGAAGATACATTTCAACACCGTCCTTACTGTCATTGCGAGGTGCCGCAGGCGACGCGGCAATCTAAAATACCGTAGTATAGATTCCCACGGCTTGTTTCACAAGCCTCGGAATGACGACTAATCATTAGATTCCCACGCCAGTCTGCGGACTGGCTCGCAATGACGCGTTAGGTTTGTCGTCATTGCGAGGGCGGCTTGTCGCCCGTGGCAATCTACTCTAAAATGCTGTTATACAATTCTGTCCAATTTGGATTTTTGCTTTCAATCAATCTATTCTTACGATCTCTGTTCCAACTTTTAATTTGTTTTTCTCGTGCAATGGCGGCATTTACATCTCCGGTATATTCATAATAGACCAATTTGTTTACACAATACCTAGATGTAAAACTCTTTTTATCCAAACTGTTTTTATGCTCGTACACTCTGCGCCGCAAATCGTTGGTTACGCCAACATATAATACTTTATTATCTTTGGTAGTTAAAAAATATACATAGTATTGCACTTGGTTTTCTCCTTAGATTGCCACGGGCTGACGCCCTCGCAATGACAAACGGGGGTACTATCCTTGTTGTCATTCCGAGGCTTGCGTAGCAAGCCGTGGGAATCTATAGTGTTTCCTTGTCATTCCGAGCCAGCGAATACACGGCACCTACATTGTCATTCCGAGCCAGTGCTCACACTGGCGTGGGAATCTGGTTAAGATTACCGCGTCGCCTACGGCTCCTCGCAATGACAAATGGGGAGATTGCCGCGTCGCTTCGCTCCTCGCAATGACAAGGGGGAGATTGCCACGGGCTGACGCCCTCGCAATGACAAATGGGTTCTATAAGAATTTCTTACTCTCTGAAACTGCCATTTCGTCGCAGCGGTTATTTTTCGGGTTTTCGGCGTGGCCTTTGACCCAGTGGTAGCGGAGTTGGTGTTTTTCCACCAAATTTAACAGCGTTTCCCACAGGTCAGGGTTGAGCGCCGGTTTTTTGTCTGCCTTGCGCCAGCCGTTTTTCCGCCAACTTTCCGCCCAGCCTTTGCTGAGACCGTCGATCACATACTTGGAATCGGAATACAGTTCCACCACGCAGGGCTCTTTCAGGGCAGACAGACCTTCGATCACCGCCGTCAGTTCCATACGGTTGTTGGTGGTGCTGCTTTCTCCGCCGGAGAGTTCTTTTTCTGTGCCTTGGTACTCCAAAATCGCCCCCCAGCCGCCGGGGCCGGGGTTGCCGGAACAAGCGCCATCTGTGTATAAAGTCACGGTTTTCATTTAAGCCTCTTCCTCTTCCGCTTCTACCCGCTGGATGGCCACCAATCGGTTGCCGTCCTCAATGCGCATCACGATAACGCCCTGCACATCCCGCTTGTAGATGTTAATGCCGGCCGCTTTCACACGGATGATAACGCCGCCGTTTTCAATCAGCATCACATCGTCCTCTTCTGCTACGGTGCAGCAGCCGGCTACGCAGCCGGTCTTGGAGGTGATGTTGTAGTTCTTCAGACCCTTACCGCCTCTACTCTGGGGAATCTTCTCCCCGTCAGGGCCGGTACGCAGGTATTCAGAAAGTTCTGTCCGCTTGCCGAAACCGTTTTCGGTGACGGTGAGCAGGGTCTTGCCATCCTCCCACTTCTCTGCGCCGATCACATAGTCTTCACCGGTTAACATAATACCACGAACACCGGCGGCATCTCTGCCCATAGGCCGGACATCCTTCTCGTTGAAGCAGATGGCCATACCCTCCCGGGTAGCCAAAATAATATTGTCATCACCGGTGGTGCGGATCACATTGATCAGTTGATCGCCCTCGTCCAGAGTAATGGCGCGAATACCTGTCTTACGGCGGGTATTGAGGGCCACAAAGGGAATCCGTTTCACCGTACCCCGCTGGGTGACCATCATCAAAAATTCATTTTCGTGGAACTCCCGGGTCACCACGGTGGCAGTGACGCTCTCACCCTGCTCCAGGGGCAGAATGTTCACCATGGCAGTGCCACGGGCAGTCCGGCCGGCCTCGGGAATCTGATATCCCTTCCGGTGGTGGACACGACCCTTGTCGGTGAAGAACAGCAAATGGTCGTGGGTAGAGGCCACATACAGGCTCTTGACATAGTCTGCTTCCTTCAGATTCTGGGCATTGACACCACGGCCGCCACGGCTCTGGGTGCGGTAAATGTCCACGGGCATACGCTTCACATAGCCGTCCTTGGAGATGGTGAAGGCGCAGGTCTCCTCTTCAATCAGGTCTTCGATGTCGATTTCGTCCTCGATCTCCTGAATTTCCGTCTTTCTTTCGTCGCCAAACTTATCCCGAATGGCGATCAATTCCTCACGGAGAACGCCCTGCAACTTCTCTCTGTTGGCCAGCAGGTCTTCGTAGTAAGCGATTTTTTCCTGCAGTTCGTTGTATTCCGCCTGCAATTTCTCTCTGTCCAGACCTTGCAGGGCTTTCAGACGCATATCCAAAATGGCCTGTGCCTGGACATCGTCCAAGCCGAACCGCTCACACAGACGCTCCTTGGCGTCGTCGTAAGCGGAACGGATAATGCGAATCACTTCGTCGATGTTGTCCTGGGCGATCAGCAGACCTTCCAAAAGGTGGGCCCGTTCTCTTGCTTTCCGCAGGTCAAATTCTGTCCGACGGGTCAGCACTTCCATCTGGAAGGTGAGGTACTCGTCGATGATTTGCCGCAGAGACAGAATTCTGGGTTGTTTCTGGTCGTCCACCAGGGCCAGCATAATGATGCCGAAACTACTTTGCAAAGCGGTCTGCTTAAACAGGGTGTTCAGCACCACTTGAGGGTTGGCGTCATTTTTCAGTTCGATAACGATCCGCATACCGTTCCGGTCGGTCTCGTCCCGCAGGTCGGAAATACCCTCCAGCCGCTTGTCCTTCACCTGGTCGGCAATGTTTTTGATCAGTTGCCGCTTGTTCACCTGATAAGGCAGTTCGGTCACAATGATCCGGGTGCGGTCGCCTGCAAAGGTCTCAAATTCCGTCCTTGCCCGGACAACCACCTTGCCACGGCCGGTGGCGTAGGCGGCACGGATGCCGGATCTGCCCATAATGATACCGCCGGTGGGGAAATCCGGGCCGGT
>JAFXBH010000099.1 GCA_017521875.1 Oscillospiraceae bacterium | reverse complement strand
GTGGGTAATGGGACTCGAACCCACAACGCCCGGAACCACAATCCGGTGCTCTGCCAATTGAACTACACCCACCATATGAAACTGAAAATCATTATGCATTATGCATTATACATTATGCATTCTAAATGGCACGCCAGAAGGGGGAGCGAAGGGAGCGCTGCCTGTGGCAGATGCAGCGACCTGAGCGAGTGGCAGCGGTCGGCATATGACGCAGCCGCACTGTCGGCAAGGAAGATGCCGGGCACCGCAACAGGACACGATCAACCGCGTATAGAGGTCATAAAGACCCTCGGCATAAATGGCACGCCAGAAGGGACTCGAACCCCTGACCTACTGCTTAGAAGGCAGTTGCTCTATCCAGCTGAGCTACTGGCGCATATAGAATGGAGCGGGTGACGGGAATCGGACCCGCGTATCCAGCTTGGAAGGCTGGTGTTCTACCATTGAACTACACCCGCGAATCCACCGACTCTGAGCGATTCAGCCATACGATATTACCACAGGAAAAACAATCTGTCAAGGCTGAATACCGAGAATCGTGGGAATTTTTTTATAAATTACATCTGCAACCGCGCCATCGCCGCAGTTACACACATTTTCATACCGGTGAGCAACCACCCCATCGGCAGGGCAAAATGCGTAATCTGCTTCGTCCAGCATGGAGATATCGTTCTCCGCATCGCCTACGCAAACTAAGATTTTTTTACCCAACTGCGCCTGCAAAGCCCGAGCAGCGTGTCCCTTGGAAACGCCTTTGGCGTGGACATCCATAATTCGGGGAGCGGCACGGAAAATTTCCACCTTATCATCCCAACGGTCTCGAATAAACTGTTCCATCGCATCAAATCTGGCCACATCTTCAGCATCGGCGGTGAACATATCTCCCAGCACCGCTTTCCGCACAGGGCCGTAGGCGGCAAATTTCAAAAAGGGGCCGTAGTCCTGATCTTCCACGGCTTTCTCCCAGCGCCATTTCATTTTGTTGTACAGCGCCACGAAGGAATCCCGGGGGTCTAAGAGATAATGGCCGTCACAGGCCTGAATTTCCAGATTCATTTCGGGGAATGCCTCTCTCACTGCCCGCAAAGTGTCCCAAAGAGGCAAGTCAATGATCTGCAGATTGGAAAGTGTGCCGTTTTCGTAAAATGCCGAGCCGTTGTACAGAAGGAACGGGGCGTTGGCGGGAATAATGGAGAACAAATCCCGCATAGTGGTGGTGCTGCGTCCGGTGTTTACGGTGAATGCGCCGCCGTTTTCCGTAAAATATCCAATGGCTTCCAAATTCCGCTGGGGAATGGAACTGTCCGGCCCGGTCAGGGTACGGTCGTAGTCCACAGTCAATAATACATCATCAAAAAGGGCCATTTATCCAATCCTCGCTAGTTTTTCCAAAACTTCTTTAAAATATTCCGGCAGGTCAGCCATAACCACCACCGGGCGGCCGTCCCGGGGGTGGGAGAAACACAAAACCCCGGCGTGAAGGCATTGAGAATCCTGTCCCAGTTCGGCTTTTTTGTGGCCGTAGACCGTGTCCCCCAGAATGGGGTGGCCGATATGGGCCATATGGACGCGGATCTGGTGGGTGCGTCCGGTCTCCAGGTTACAACGAATGTGGGTGTAACCCCGGTAACGGGCAACCACTTGCCAGTGAGTCACGGCCGGCTTGCTGTTCCGCTGGGTGACACACATCTTCTTTCGGTCGGTGGGGTGGCGGCCGATGGGGGCATCCACCGTGCCGGAATCCTCCCGAAAACTGCCGCAGACGATGGCATCGTAAGTCCTGCCCATGGAGTGGTCTTTCAGTTGGGAAGCCAGTACCGTGTGGGCCAGGTCGTTTTTGGCCACCGCCAGCAGACCGGAGGTGTCTTTGTCGATCCGGTGAACAATGCCGGGACGCAACTGGCCGTTGATGCCGGAGAGCCGGTCTCCGTGGGAGAATAACAGGCCGTTGACCAGGGTATCTTCCTGATGGCCGGCGGCGGGGTGTACCACCAAGCCCTTGGGCTTGTTGATCACCAGCACATCCTCGTCCTCGTAGACGATTTCCAAAGGGATCTCCCTGGGGGTGATCTCCACCGGCTTGGCGTCCGGAATTTCCACGGAAATTTCGTCGCTGGGATTCAGTTTGTCGTTTTTCTTGCCGGGTTTGCCGTTGCGGCGCACATAGCCTTCTTCAATCAGCCGCTGGGCGGCAGAACGGGTCAGTCCCTCAGCGGTGCGAGCCAGAAATGCGTCCAGCCGCTCCCCGGGAATATCGGCAAATAGTATCATACAAGTCCCTCATATCTTGCTGTCATTGTTAGGAGGCGTATTGACGCGGCAATCTCGCCCCTTTTGTCATTGCGAGGGCGTCAACCTGTGGCAATCTTGCCTCCCTGTGTCATTGCGAGGAGCCGTAGGCGACGTGGCAATCTAAATTCAGTAGTATAGATTCCCACGCCAGTCTGCGGACTGGCTCGGAATGACAAGGAAGCATTACAGATTCCCACACCAGTCTGCGGACTGGTTCGGAATGACAAGGAAACACGATAGATTTCCACGGATTGCCCCGCAAGACTCGGAATGACAGTGTAAGGTTATTTTTTCTTTTCTTCCTTCCAAAATGCCTTGTTAAACAGAATCAAATGGGCAATCAGCGCGATGCAGCCGCAGGTGATGAAGCAGTCTGCCACATTAAACACCGGGAAACGGATAAACTGGGTCTCGATCATATCCACCACATACCCCAGCCGCAGCCGGTCGATCATATTGCCCAGGCCACCGCCGTAGACCGCGGCGATGCACCACCATTCAAATTTGGTGAAATGCAGGGAACGCTTTTTATACTCCCAAATGACTGCCACGGTAAACAGGGCAAAAATAACAGCAAACAGCCACTGCATTCCCTGAAAAGAGGAGAATGCCGCGCCGAAATTCTGCACATAGGTAAAGCCCAAAAACCCGGGGAGAAAATCCACTTGGCCGTGGAGGGGGATATTGGATACCACCAGACATTTGGTGATTTGATCGGCTACCACAATGCCGGTGGCGAAAACTGCCAGTAAAATTGCTTGCATATTCAGTCCTCCCAAGGGAACGATAGTGAAGTAAGTGTACCATTTTTTTATCAATAAGTCAAATGGAACGGGCATACTTTCTCACCGGCGAGAAAGTATACAAAAATCCGTCGGGACTACCCCATAATAAAAAGGACAGAGAACAAATCTCTGTCCTTTTTCTTTAGATCTCTTTATACATGGTAACCGCGTCGTCTTTACGGACATTGTCGGCTACTACCAAAACTTCCACGGCTACGGTACGGGTGCCCAGGGTGATCTCAATTTTGTCACCGGGTTTTACCTCGTAGCCGGCTTTTGCCACGCGGCCGTTAACACTGATGCGCCCATTGTCGCAAGCCTCGTTGGCCACGGTGCGCCGTTTGATCAGCCGGGAAACTTTCAGGTATTTGTCCAGACGCATCTTACTTGGCGATGGTGTCCTTCAGAGTCTTGCTGGCCTTGAAAGCAGGCAGGCGGGTTGCGGGGATCTGGATCTCTTCCTTGGTACGGGGGTTACGGCCAACGCGTGCTTCGCGAGCCTTCACTTCAAAAATACCAAAGCCGGAAATGCTGACCTTGTCACCCTTCTCCATAGAAGCGGTGATGGTTTCAAAAGTGGCGCTGACGACGCGCTCTGCGTCCTTCTTAGTCAGGCCGGCCTTTTCAGCAACAGCAGCAATCAGTTCGGTTTTATTCATAAATGTTACCTCTTTTCAATTTTTTTAGGATATTTTAATATTATCACTTATTTTCATTTTTTGCAAGTATTTTTTGCAAAAATAACCAATTATAACCGTAAAATATCCGCAATTTTGTCACCTTTTGGCAAAAGTAGGCAGTCTTCGCGGCGGAGACTCTTGAAAATTACCACACTAACGAGGTAAATCACCACGCCCACTGCCACGGGAACACCGCACAAAAGCACCCGACTGGAGATGGAAAGGACTTGCAAAAGCCGCAGGGTCAGCCAAACGCCTGCGCCCATCAGGGCTGCCGGCAGTACCGGCCGCAGCAAATTCCGAAGAATGTGGGTACGGGTGGGCATCACCTTATACAGGGCGATCATATTCATCGCGCCGATGCATGCATAGCACAGAAGCATACCCATGGGAGCGCCTAAAATACCGATGTTAGGGTTGCCTACCAGCAGGTAGACCACCACCAGTTTGATACCGCCGCATACCAGTGTGTTAATCACGGGAATGTGGGCGTAGCCGTGGGATTGCAGAACCACATTGGTGTACTGAATCACCCCATAGAAGAACACATTGATGCCAAGCACGCGCAAAATTGCCCCGGCCAGCGCCAGATTCTCTCCGGTGTAGCCACCCAGCAGACCCATCACCGGGCCGGACAGAATGGCCAGACCCACGGCGCAGGGCAGACTTAAAAGACCGGTGATCCGGGCAGCGGATTCTTCGGTGTCTTTTGCGCCGGCGTGATTGCCGGTGGCCAGCATAGCGGTGATGGCAGGCAACACCGAGGTGGTAATAGGCACCATAAAGGAGCAGGGCATATTGAACACCGTCTGGCACATATTGTAAATACCTTTGGTAATATCCGCGGTGGTCTGGCTCATACCGTTGGCGGTGAGCAGTTGCCCCATATACAGGTTGGTCTCAATGACGGTCAGCACCTGCAAACCGGCAGAGCCGATGGTAATGGGAACGGCAATGGCCAGCAATTGTTTCGCGGTGGTACGGTAACTGCTGGGGACATCCTCTGTCACCGGCAGATCCCGGTAAGCAGGGCCTTGCTTCCAACGCAGATACAGCGCCGATACCAGACAACTGAATGTAACGCCCAAAATGGCTGCGCCGGCGGCGTAGGCCACAGAATTGGTGGCTTTCTTTACCGCAAATGCCAGCACAAGACCTACCGCCAGTTTGGATGCCGCCTCGATCATTTGGGAATTGGAGGTGGGACGCATATCCCCCTGCCCCTGGAAAAATCCCCGGTAGGTGGACATCACGCACATTAAAAGACCGCAAGGGCCTAAGCAAAAAATGGCCGCCCAGGCATCCGGTTGTTTTTGGAAGGCCGCCAGTTGGTGGGAAAATCCCATCATCAGCACCGTGCTGAGAATGCCAAGACCCAGGAAAAATCCCCTTGCGGTGGCATAAACCCGACGGACTTGATTGTAATGCCCAACGGCGCTGGCCTGGCTGATCATACGGCTCATTGCGATAGGCAGTCCCGCGGTGGAGATCAGCAGCAGCACGGTGTAAATGTCGTAAGCGGTGACAAAATAGCCGTAGCCCTGGTCGCCGATGATCATTTTTAAGGGGATCTTATAGAACGCGCCGATGATCTTCACCACGGCAGTTGCAATGGCCAGCAGCGCCGCGCCGTGGAGGAAAGATTGCTTCTTGGACTGGCTCATACTGTCTCCTTTTCCATCACCTTGGGAATGGCATATGCCATGATATCCGAAACAATAGCATTTAAATCCAGCGTGGGGAACTGACCGTTTTGATACAGAATTTTTCCACGCACCATGGTCATGGCCACATCACCGCCCTTGGCGGAGAACACCAGGCCGGAGACCACATTGTGGCAGGGCATCAAGTGGGGTGCGGAGAAATCCACCAATACAATGTCTGCATCCATACCCTCTTTCAGCATACCGCACTCATCGCCGCGCCCCTGGGCGCGAGCGCCACAGACGGTAGCCATCATCAGGGGGGCAACCGCAGGCATCACAGAGGAATCTCCCCCGGCTTGCCGGGCCTGCAAGGCCACAAAACGCATCACTTCAAACAGATCCAGATTGCCACTGGCTACGGCGCTGTCCGTACCCAAAGCCACATTCATACCGTTTTTGACGCAATCGGTGATGGGGGTGGAGGCGTAACCCTGTTTTGCCGCTGCAATGGGAAGGGCTACAGCGGAAGCCTTGGCTTTGCCCAGCAGTTTCTGCTCTGTCTCCGTCAGATGGGCGCAGGAAGCCGCGGTGACGGGTACACGGAACACCCCGTGGCAGTTCAGCAGTTCCGCCTGGGTCAGGCCGGTGCGTTCTTCGCAATCCGCCACTTCTTCGGCAGATTCCGCCAAGTGCATCTGCAGACCCAGCCCCTGCTCTGCTGCGTAGGCAGACAGGGCGTCCCATAATTGGTGATTGCTGGTGAATTCCGCGTGGATACCGGCATCGATCTTGATCCGGCCGTGATCATAATTGTGCCATTTTTCCACGGCGTCGGCAAGCATTTTACAGCCGGGGTCGGTGTCAAAGTCAAAGTCCTCGCTGTCGTCCACAAAACGGGTGGCGGCAAGGGCAATATTGGCTTTCATACCGGCATCTGCCACCACCTGAGCGGTGACATCCGGAGAATAGTACAGATCAGAAACAGAGGTGATGCCAAACCGCAGACACTCGGCAATGGCCAACCCAATGGCGGCTCTGCCGGCCCGCTCGTCGATCTTGCTCTGGCGCAACAGAAGTTGTTCCAGGGCTTCCGCTTTGGAACTGTCGTCCAGGAAATTCCGCAGAACGGCAGTGGGCAAGTGGGTGTGACAGTTCACAAGACCGGGAATGGCCACCATACCGGTACCGTCGATGATGGTCTCCGGCTGGTCTTCCGGCGCGGTTTTGCCAATATAGGCTATTTTGCCGTCGGTGATGCCAAGATATGCACCGAACAGGGTTTCCATTTTCTCATTCATGGTTACCAAGGTAACATTTGCAATCAAAGTATCCAAAATAACACTTCCTTTGGAAAGTTTGTTTTAGCATTAAAGGGCGTTCATACTTTCTCTCCGGCGAGAAAGTATGCAAAGAGCCGCCGGGACCTTCCGTATGGTCCCGGACCCCCAGACGTCCAAAGGGGGAGCGGCTATAGTGCTCCGGAAAAACGCAAGTTCCCCCGCTTCCCCCTTTGTAATCCCCAAACAGATTGTTCGATACTGGGAAGAACGAACAGAGGAGCGGCGGGGGATTCTTAAGGGGGAGCGATGGAAGCGCCGCCGGTG
>JAFXBH010000098.1 GCA_017521875.1 Oscillospiraceae bacterium | reverse complement strand
GTGATGCGCCCAGTTCTCCGTCAGGGCCGCCATACTGAGAGATAATGATGGATGCCAGGCGGGGATTGGGCTTATCAATTTTTACCGGATATTGCAGTTTCTTATCATAGATAAACATAATTTATACCTCCCGATTCCCAGCATATTCCCACGGCCACGGGTCTTTTAACCAAGTATACTTATCATTCATTGCCGACATATGGGTCAGTGGACCACATTCTTTTTCATACTTTTCCCGTCCTTGGGCGTAGAGCCGTTGGAATGTGCGAAAAACTTCAAACGCTTCTTTGTCATCTTGGTGGGTATCCAAGTATAACGCCAGTTCGTGTAATGCAAAACCCATTGTTTGAAGTTCTGCCAGGGGTGTCATAGGAAGTTCTTTTTGATTTACCATATTCATAAACGGCAAATCAAGGCCAGGAAATAGCGTGCCTCTGATCACACCCATTCTAGGTTCGTACCTTGGTGGATCTTCCATTTGAAATGGCACATAAGGATTTGCCAGTGGAGCAGTTGCCGGCAATCTGCCGAAACCACTCTGCTGTAACATTTTCTTAGAATCCATTTTTCAATCCTCCCGAAAATTTTGGGAACAAGTCGTTCCGGATCATTCTATGACGAAAATAGTCGGGATGTTCATTCGGATTCCTGTAATGCATAGAATCTATCGAGAGGTGTTTTCTATGATTAAAAAAGTCCGATATATTACTCTATTACCTGTGTATTGTGTAATTATAAGCAGTTGCTTATTACTGGCTTTATATTGGAGCAGGGGAG
This sequence comes from Oscillospiraceae bacterium, assembly GCA_017521875.1. GTDB lineage: Bacteria > Bacillota > Clostridia > Oscillospirales > Oscillospiraceae > Faecousia. The sequence continues at coordinate 4,431 of JAFXBH010000098.1, read as the reverse complement.
TGCCGGCCTTTTCAATGAACGCAAAAGAGAATGACGCAGCAACTGTAATTATTGATGCCGGTCACGGAGGTATAGACGGCGGCGCTACATCTTGTACGGGTGTATTGGAAAGTAATATCAATTTGGAAATTGCACTAAAACTGAATGATCTTTTTCGCTTCATTGGGTTAAATACCATTATGATTCGGGATACAGACTGTTCTGTGTACACCGACGGAAACACCATTGCTCAGAAAAAAGTATCGGACTTAAAGGAGAGGGTCAGAATCGTCAATCAGACAGAAAACGGCATTTTAATCAGCATCCATCAAAACCTTTTTCCAGATAACCAATATAGCGGCGCACAGGTTTTCTATGCACCAACAGAGGGTAGTAAGCAACTGGCCAATTTACTGCAGAAAAATTTTATTCAAACACTAAATCCGACCAGTCATAGAAAAATAAAAAAAGCAGACGGAATATATTTGATGCAACATATCAATGCTACAGGAATCCTTGTAGAATGCGGTTTCTTGTCTAATCACCGAGAGGAATATTTATTGCGTGATGCTACATACCAACAGAAAATTTGCAGTGTGATTGCCTGCACTGTCAGTACCTATCTTCTAAACTCTTGACCGGTATTTAAAGGATTGATATAATGAACTAAACATAAGAAGAGGAGAGGATCTCCATGGCAAAAACAAAAACAGTATTTTTCTGCACGGAATGTGGTAACGAAAGCCCCAAGTGGCAAGGAAAATGTCCTGCCTGCGGTGCGTGGAATACCATTGTAGAACACGCCGAGAAGGCAGGACCTGTAAAGCAGATCCGCCGTGAATCTATCGGCGCATCTAAAACCGCCCAGAAAATCACCGATATCAGCCACAATCATGAAATACGATTTACGACAGGAATGGCTGAACTGGATCGGGTGCTTGGCGGAGGCGCTGTTGCCGGCAGTTTGGTGCTGGTTGGTGGTGCGCCTGGCATCGGTAAATCTACATTATTACTGCAAATTTGTAACAGTTTATGTTCTAACAAGAAAGTACTCTATGTTTCCGGTGAAGAAAGCGAAAAACAATTAAAATTAAGAGCAGAACGGCTAGGTGTTCTGCCGGATTCCTTATATATTCTGTCTGAAATTTGCCTGTCTGATATCACTGATACTATTGGAGACGTCAATCCGGATATATTGATCGTAGACTCCATTCAAACTATTTATAACGAGAATAACGATTCCTCTCCCGGAAGTGTTTCTCAAGTGAAAGACTGCACTATGTCCCTGATGCAGATCTCTAAAAATCAAGGAATCACAGTTTTTGTGGTCGGTCATATTAATAAGGACGGCGCTATTGCCGGACCGAAGGTTTTGGAACATATGGCAGACTGTGTCCTGTATTTTGAAGGAGATAATAACACACCTTATCGTCTGCTTCGCGCTGCCAAAAATCGTTTCGGTTCTACCAATGAAATCGGCGTATTTGAAATGGCGGACAGGGGACTGGTGGAAGTCCCCAATCCCTCTCAATTGCTTTTGGAAGGCAGACCGGAAGGGGCATCCGGTACTTGCGTTGCCTGTGTAATGGAAGGAACCCGTCCGGTTCTGGCTGAAGTGCAGGCATTGGTTTCAAAAACCAGTTTTCAGGTACCCAGAAGGACTTCGGATGGCTTTGATTACAATCGGGCGGTATTGCTTATGGCTGTCGCTGAGAAACGAGCAGGTATGAAACTCAGCGCCTTTGATGCCTATATCAATGTAATTGGCGGTTTAAGTTTGGACGAGCCCGGAGCCGACCTGCCGGTTATACTGGCCGTTGCATCTTCTTATCGAGACAAACCCGTCCATTGTAAACTGGCGGCTATTGGAGAAGTTGGTTTAACCGGTGAGATCCGCTCTGTCACCCATCTGAATCAACGCATTGCAGAAGTTGCACGATTAGGTTTTGATTATTGTATCATTCCTAAAAACAACTCCGAAAAATTAGATTTGCCGGATGGTTTGACAATATATCCGGTCAGAAATCTTATGGAAGCAATTGAGGTTGCTTTATAAGGAGCGGTTTTGTTAATTTTGTTAGTAATCATTTGGTAAATTCATCAAATTTTATTGTAATTTGCTCTTGAAAGTTTACATCAAGAGTGGTAATATACGCCTTGGGTCAAACAGAAATTGGAGGCGATACTATGGAATTTGTATTGATCAGTTTGGCTATTGCGATGATTGGCGGACTTATGATGTCCCGATTAACAAAATTGTTGAATTTACCTGCCGTAACCGCTTATCTGGTGGCCGGTCTTGTATTAGGTCCGTTCTGTATTGGCGCGTTTGGTATTAAAGGTCTCGGCTTCAACTCCCTGGAGAGCATCGAAGGTCTTAAGGTGATCACGCAAGTCGCTTTGGGCTTTATCGCATTTTCTATGGGCAACGAATTTCGTCTGTCTCAGTTGAAGGAAATGGGTGCAAAGTCCGTTACGATTGGTATTTTGCAGGCAGTTGGCACTACAATTCTGGTTGACGTTGCTTTGATCGCATTACATCTGCTTTTCCCCAATGTGATCAGCCTTCCTGCTGCAATTGTCCTGGGCGCCATTGCATCTGCAACTGCTCCCGCCGCAACGCTGATGGTTGTGCGGCAATATAAGGCTGACGGTCCTCTAACAAGACTTCTTATGTTAGTGGTTGCCATTGATGACGCCGTTGGATTACTCCTGTTTTCTATTTCCTTTGGTGTGGCAAATGCTTTGGAAAACGGCGCCGCCAGTTTAATGGATGTTCTTGTGAACCCGATGATTGAGATTATTGCCTCTTTGGCATTAGGCTCTATTATGGGTTGGCTTATGAATCGTGTAGAGTACTTTTTCCATTCCCGCAGTAAGCGTATGACCATCTCTGTGGCATTTGTATTGCTGACAGTTGGACTATCTATGCTGAAATTCCACATCGGAGCAATTCATTTGGAATTCTCTCTGTTATTGGTTTGCATGATGACCGGCACAGTCTTTTGCAATGTATGTAAGTCTTCTGAAGAGTTAATGGAACGCGTAGAAAAATGGACAGTACCGATTACGCTTCTGTTTTTTGTAATTTCCGGTGCCGAATTAAATTTGAAGGTATTGATCAATCCTGTTACGCTGCTTATCGGTGTCATTTATATCATTACCCGATCCCTCGGTAAGTATTACTTTGCAAGATTTAGTTGTTCTCTGACCAAATGCAGTGAGAAAATCAAGCAAAATCTCGGCTGGACATTGTTGCCTCAGGCTGGTGTTTCCTTGGGTATGGCCCTGACTGCTACAGCGCTGAATGACGGTTACATCGTTCAAAATGTAATTCTTTTCAGTGTTTTAATCTATGAGTTGCTTGGTCCTGCGTTGACAAAACGTTCTTTGTTGAAGGCCGGTGAAATCAACCCCGAAGGTAAAACAAACGCAAGAACAATCAACATTCCTAAGCCTCCGGTCAAACTGCACGATTAATAAATCTCCCACAAAAATCTCTCCCGGTCAAATATTTGGCCGGGAGAGGGAAGTGGGGGATTATTTTTCTGTAAAATCCAGTTTAGAAAGAGGATTTGCCTCTGCAGCAATTTTTAATTCTGTATTTTCAATATGCGTATAAATTTGTGTGGTATTCAGATTTTCGTGGCCCAAAACCTCTTGAACGGTTTTAACATCTACACCACCGGAGAGCATCATTGTTGCGGCTGTATGACGTAATTTATGGGCAGAAAACTGTGTAGCATCCAGACCAGCCTTCAAAAACGCCTTTTTTACCAATGCGTGAACTGCATCAACGCTGATACGATTACCATTTCGAGATCCAAACAATGCGCGATTATCAGACAAAACAATTTTCTGTCGCTCTAAAATATAGGCATCAATGGCCTTCCGGCATGGTGTTCCAAAGTAAACAATTCGTTCTTTATTACCTTTACCGACAACCCGGATCCGATCTTCATATACATCGGTCAAATTCAGCCCAACCAACTCACTGCGTCTGATACCACAGTTCAAAAACAACATCAATATTGCGTAGTCCCGCGCTTGATTCTGCCCGGAAACAGCCTTCAGCAGCCTTGCAGACTGGTCATAAGTAAGATATTTCGGTAAACTCTTCCGTAGTTTGGGATATTCAAGATCTGCCACAGGATTGTCCGTTAATTGCTTTGTTCTAACAGTCAAATATTTATAAAAAGACTTCAATGCAGACAGTTTTCTGGCTCTGGAAGCAGGGGAGATGCCATAATCCGGAGCAAGGGAGTCCGGGTTTATTGCCCGATCGTTAGCCAGGTAAGACAAAAAATCAAATATATCTGACGTTGTAATACTGCTAATAAACGATACATCAATATCCTTTATAGAAATATCATTTAAATTTGTGTGCAGCGGCATATCATTACGCATCAGTTTCATAAAACGAAGAAACATACGCAGATCCAGGTAATATTC
>JAFXBH010000097.1 GCA_017521875.1 Oscillospiraceae bacterium | reverse complement strand
GGGATGGACTCGAACCCATCTAAATGCAACGCGGACGAGCGTTGCCGCCGACGGCTTGACGGAGGCGAACTTTAATTTTCTCCCAACGGGAGAAAATGCAAATCGAGTCCGGCCACATTGTTTGTATTACCAGACACCCTAACAGGACACCGGCACACAAATCGGTTACTGTTTCTTCATCTGTCGCAGAAATAAAAATATGGCCGCTATCAGCAACGCCGCAGCATATCCCAGCACCCACCAAATGTGGGGAAAGATACCGGCAAAATCTCCTGCCATAATCACCCGCTGCAGGTCTACTGCGTGGACAAATGGCAGCGCATAGGCGATCTTACGAAACACCCCACCCACCAAATCAAGTTCAAACCAAATACCGGACAACCAAGCAGACAGGTTGGTCAACAGTGCGCCACAGATTCCCCCTACCTGTTTTTCATTCAGCACACTGCCACAAAGAAGTCCCAGAGCAATATAGAGAACAGAAATGGGAACAGTGGCAATAATGGAATACAACATATTCCCGCTTACTTCCAATCCCAGAATAATGGCAACAAGGTAGCAAATTCCACTTTGCGCTACGCCAATTGGTATCAGCGGCAAGGTATAGCCAAGAATAAAATCTCCAGGTGTGAGCGGTGTGGTATACAGTCTTTGCAGAAAAGAACTGCCTCTGTCTTTGGCAATCACAGTTGCCGAAAACAATGTGATAAACGACAGTCCGAATACTGTAATACCCGGTGTTAAATGTTGCAGTTCAAACAGGCTCACAGGTATACTGGCCTGTATCGCGGTGAGCATCAGGATCAATGCCACAGGAAATCCCAGACCGAATATCAAGGATGTAGGATCCCGGAGGATCTCTTTTCTGTTTCGGTCTGCAAACATCAGCATTCTCATTTCTCTGCCTCCTTTACGACACGAATAAACGCCTTTTCAAAGTCATCTGTATCGGTCTTCTTTTTGATTTCCTCGGCCGTGCCGCAAATCAGCACCCTACCCTCTTTCATAATGGCGATTCGGTCGGAAAGAGCTTCTGCCTCCTGCAGATAATGGGTTGTCAGGACGATTGTTACCTTCCCCTTCAAACTGCGGATCAACTCCCACAGATCACTGCGGGCCAGTACATCCAATCCCAGCGTAGGCTCATCCAGGAACAGAATCTCCGGCTGGGTGATCAGCGCCATGGCAATGCTCAGTCTCCGCTGCCAACCGCCGGACAGGTGTCTCGCTTTTTTCTCCAGCAAGTGGGTCAGTCCTAACTGGTGGGACAATTCTGCAACCCGTTCTCTGCGCTCATTTTTGTCCAGTCCGTAAATGCCGCACACCAATTCCAGATTCTCCCGAACTGAAAGCCCCGGCGCTATGGCGCTTTCCTGAGGGGATACGGCTATAAAGGATTTGATGGCAGATGCATTCTTGCAAATACTTTTTTCATTCAGAAAGGCATCCCCCTCTGTGGGCTGGGTCAGGCAAGACAGCATTTTAATAACAGTGCTTTTCCCCGCCCCATTGACGCCCAGCAATGAAAACAGTTCTCCCTGTCGGATTTGCAAATTCAAATGTTGGACTGCTATGGTATCCCCATATTTCTTTGTAAGATTTACGGTACGAATGGCATCCATGGATTTTCCTCCCTGTGACGGATTTTCACTGGGATTATACCATTCTTTTTCGGGAAAAAATGTATTTTGGACTGATCGGTCACATTCGTCGGTTCATCGGCACAACCCCACAATATAAACACCCCCTATGACAAAAGTCACAGGGGGTTGCGTTTATAAATGGCGTTGACTTGCCATTGCCCAGATGCCCCAACCAATGCCGCATATAACTATCAACACAAAGGACAAAAGCGCAAAGTACAAATAGCCCATACCGTCCCAGCCGCCTACCACGCGGCAGCAAATATAAAACACCAGCGCGGATACGGAGAACAAGGCAGACGGCAGGATTTTTATCCACATCTTTTTCGCCTTAAAACAGAGCAGAAGTTGCGCCAGCAGAGTGATGATCACAGCAATAAAGGCAGTAACCGTGGGGATATCGATTTGGAAGATTGGTTGTTGGAACATACCAGACCTCCATATTTTCGTTCTTTTTTCTGCTGCATCACCAATGGGAATAGTAAAATGTAATTTGACGGTTCTCTTCGTCGATCAGCACATAGCATATTTCCCCGTGGTTAGAGCCACCGTCCCAGTCCAGTTGGTACCGTGTTCCGTAAACGCCATCGAAAGACCAGTTGTTTTCTGAATACCATTGCTGATTTGGACCAATCCACTCCGCTTCCCTTTTCAAGCGGGTTGTCCAGTTCGACAGTATTTCATCTGTTGTAGTATAGGATAGTATAAACTCTTCGCCGCCCTGCAAAAATTGCGGACAGTAAGTAAATGTTATATCCTTTGCATCGGCGGGAATGGATTGGGGGAACACTTCCTGCACACTGTCCTCCTCTGCAATCTGCCCGTAGGCGCGGCTGTAAAAGTGGATATCTGTGGTGGTAGTGGTTGCCGTCCACACACAAAGGACGGATACATAAAACACGGATGCGAAGAAAAGGAGAACGGAAAGCGCCGTTGTCCAGGCGATTGTGGCAGACAGGCGCAATTTCCCTTTTGCGGCCAGGAATCCAAACAGGCCAAGCACCAACGCAGGAAAAATCAGAAACGCTACTCTCCCCCAAGGCGGCTGCACCGCGCTTGCAAAGACAAGCAATACCCCCAGGAAACAACATAGGGCACAGATACTCATAATAATGGGGTAAAGTGCATATTTGTGTTTCACAGAGTTTCTCCTTTCTTGATGTGTTTTTTTCATTAGTTATTTTTCAAGTAACTGCGGCACTTGGTAGCAAATTCAGGATGTTCCTCTACATACCGATACAGACTTTCATAGGCCGCGGCTCTGGGTAGGTTGAATTTAGAGAATTCCTTGTCTTTCTCATTCTTCTGCAGTTTCTCCACGGTCACAGACGGAGAAGCGGACATATTTTCAAAATAATCCCGCAGGCAGGCTCTTGCCAAATACTGTTTTGCCGCTCCGGCAACCACCGGATCTTCGTCTGCGGCCAATTGTGTGATGTAAGGAATTCCCTCATCCCCCAAATCATAGATTGCCTCAACATCTATGTTCTTCAGGTTGCCGTTCAGGTAACTGCGATAGTTATACTCTGCGCAAACCCGGTTCACATTGATCACGCCTAAAAGCAGAACGATGCAGCCTGCAGTGAGCAGGGCCGTCTTGACAATATTGATTTTCAAGAAATAGATTCGCAGAATAACACTCGCAAACACCACCGCTAAAAACACCATGAAGGCACTGGTGGTCAAACGCCGCACAGTCATTCCGTAGGTATCTATATACAGTACCATTTTGGAGATTGCTGTGGCAATGATTACCAAGGTAAACACAGCGATAAAGGTGGCCAGCAGACGGATTCCGTGGCAGGCCTTGCCATTTTGTTTCTTTGCCAGAAACAGTGCCACAAATACAATCGCCAAATTGATCACCGCAATGGTGCACATTTCAAAAAAGCCTTTCCGGGCATACTGGGCGTAGGTGATTCCTCCCTCCGGCAGAAAGCCCTTGAAGGCGCTGAAAAAGTAAGCCAGTTGAGAGAACAGGTACAGCAGGTAACACAGGGATATAGCGGTCAGGAAGGACAGAATATACACATTTTCCATACCGCCAAATGTGCCCTTTTTTTGCTGCACGGTGCGACCCGTCTTAAGAGAAAAACCGTAGGACACAGCAAACATAGCCAGCACCACACCAAAATTCGCCTTTACCAAGGTCTTTCCGGTATCGGCAAACATCCGGTCCACCATCCCCCGGAAAGCATCATCCGAGGAGACCAGCAACGGGACAACCACAATCAACACAGGCACTGCTCCTGCAAGACCCAAAAGGGCTTTGCCCACCACTTTTTTGTGACCGGTGCGGTCTGTAAACACAGAGCGAAGTGTCACACCGATATGCCCGATTGTGGCAATCGCTTTGCAGAACAAATGCACCGTTTGACGGTTGCCCGTTGTCCCGCCGGCAGCAAGACCGTCGAAGCAGGTCAGGGACAGGGCAATTGTTACCAAAAATCCGAAGAATCGGACGCTTCCGTTAGTAGTACAGAGAAACACCGCTGTGTTGGCCAAGGCCAACAGACCGCAAAGAATTGGGAACGCCTGTGCCTTACCGCCCTTTGCAAAATACACTGCAAACAGGATAAACATAGCCGCTGCAGACACCGTATACCCCAACGCAAACCCACCGAAAACGCCATAGATGGCAGTAAATACACTGATGATCAATCCCCCGACTGCAAAGGCAGCATCCCGCCTGGTCATAGGAAACAGAGAAGTTTCTTCCGGCTGGGTCAACTGTTCAGGTAGGCATCCGTTCTGCTGTTCAGGATATATCTCCATTACAATTCCTCCCTTTTATATTTGATGATATCACCGGGTTGGCAATCCAATGTCCTGCAAATGGCCTCCAGCGTGGAGAAGCGAATAGCCTTTGCCTTACCAGTCTTCAGAATGGAAAGATTTGCCGGTGTGATGTCGATTCTATCTGCCAGTTCCGCAGAGGTCATTTTCCGCATAGCCAGCATTACATCCAAATCAATTTCAATCATACGCCCTACCCCGCTTAAATGGTCAATTCGTTTTCTTCCTTGATCTGCACCGCGTTTTCCATTACATTTTTCACCACACGGAGCATAAGCCCCATAAATCCGGCGGCAACACATATAAACAAATAGGGTATGTAAAGAATTCCGGCAATCAGCGTAATCATTGATACGATAATACAACACCAGGAGATCCGGCGAAGATATTTTACATTGAGCGTAATAAAAATGGCATCGCTTTTAATGTTCCGCAAGAGTCGGATCAAACTGTAGAGGGTTACATAGGCAAGGACTGCGCAGGGATAAAAGCAAACCTTGAATAAGGTAAGCATCCGGGTCATTGCCGCACTGTCTTCCTCCCACCCCCGGAAGGAGCAAAACCACAGTTTTACTGCCCACGGCCCTGCAAACAAACCTGCCGTCAGAATCAGCGAAACTACAAAACAGACTACCAGCGAAAGGGTGACGGATTGTTTTCTATTCCACATAATAAGCACCTCCAAAGAGTATTTCTGTGATCATCATATCATAAAATTATTGTTTGTCAATAATTTTGTTATCGTTTTTCGATAATTTTTCAGAAGACAGAAGACCCGGGACACCTAAGAAAGGTATCCCGGGTCTAGGTTGTATCAATGGTGGTGATGGTGGTGATGGCCGGAATGGGCGGTATGCTCCACATGGCAATGGGTATCGTGGCAGTGTTCTCCCTCCCGTTCCAATTCCAGGGTAGCGTGGCCGATGCCGTGTTCCTGCAGTTCTTCCCGAATCTTTTCCTTAATTCCATAGGCGTCTGCATTGGTTACGATATGCATCGTGGCGTAGTTGTTATGGCCGTCCATACTCCAAATATGGATATGGTGGACATCTAAAACGCCTTCCACTTCCATCAGGTGTTCCTTAATTTCCTCTACATCCACGCCCTGGGGGGTCTTTTCCAAAAACAGGTCCAGGGCTTCTTTGAGATTTTTAATGGCATTGATGAAAATGAACACCGCCACACCAATGGACATGATAGGATCTATCAGCACGAAATCAGTAAACCGCATTACGATCGCGCCGATCAGCACCACAGCCCACCCCAGCACATCCTCCAGCATATGGAGATTAACGGCCTTTTGATTCAGGGAATCCCCCTCCCGGGTAAAAAATGCAGCGCAGAAATTCACAACCACGCCCACCACCGCAAAGAGGATCATACCGTTGTAGCGGATTTCAGTGGGTGTAATCAGTCTGCCGACGGC
>JAFXBH010000096.1 GCA_017521875.1 Oscillospiraceae bacterium | reverse complement strand
GCTGCTTCCTGCACCACCAACTGCCTGGCTCCCATGGCTAAGGCTCTGAACGACCTGGCTCCCATCGAGTCCGGCATTATGTGCACCATCCACGCTTACACCGGCGACCAGATGACCCTGGACGGCCCCCAGAGAAAGGGCGACCTGCGCCGTTCCCGCGCTGCTGCATGCAACATCGTTCCCAACTCCACCGGCGCTGCCAAGGCTATCGGCCTGGTTATCCCCGAACTGAACGGCAAACTGATCGGCGCTGCTCAGAGAATTCCCACTCCCACCGGTTCTACCACCATCCTGAACGCTGTGGTTGCTAAGGAAGTTACCAAGGACGAGATCAACGCTGCTATGAAGGCTGCTACCACCGAGTCCTACGGCTACACCGAAGACGAGATCGTGTCTTCCGACATCATCGGCATGACCTTCGGTTCTCTGTTCGATGCTACTCAGACCATGGTCAACAAACTGCCCGGCGGCATGACTCAGGTGCAGGTTGTTTCCTGGTACGACAACGAGAACTCCTACGTATCTCAGATGGTTCGCACCATTAAGCACTTCTCCACTCTGCTGTAATTGATTATAAGCAAATCAAATCCCCGGCCGATTGGCCGGGGATTTTTCTTGCTTTTTCGCCAGTAGTCCTTTATAATAAAATTATCAAAATATATAAAAGGAGGCGTTTACTATGACAAGAAAACCGTTTGTATCAGCATTGCGTGTAACCCCACTATTGATTTTGCTGTGTCTTTTGCTAACCGGTTGCGGCTGTAAGCACCAGTGGAATCCTGCCACCTGCGACACGCCCAAAACCTGTTCCCGTTGCCAAATTACGGAGGGCGAAGCGCTGGATCATACTTGGGTAGACGCCACCTGCGAAGCACCCAAGACCTGCTCCGCCTGCGGTGCTACCGAAGGAATTGCGCTGAGTCATACTTGGGTAGATGCCACTTGTAATGATCCTAAGACCTGTTCCCGGTGTCAAGCCACAGAAGGCAATGCTCTGGGACACACTTGGGTAGACGCTTCCTGTGAAACCCCCAAAACCTGCTCTATATGCAGCGCCACAGAAGGGGAAGCATTCGGCCACGCTTGGGTCAATGCTACCTGCGAAACGCCCAAAACCTGCTCTGTTTGCCAAAAAACCGAGGGCAATGCCGCTGGCCATAAGTGGCAGGATGCCACCACCGAAGCCCCTAAAACCTGCTCTGTATGTCAAAAAACCGAAGGTAGCCGGATCATTACCGACTCCCGGTTCAAGACCGCTGCCTGCAAAGATCTATTTGGCACTTGGAAAGGCGTTGTGCAGATTCCCGGCAGCAGTATTGTAGAAGAAGGCTTTACCGGCACGCTGGATTTAAACTACACCATTACCTTTCATCGCGACGGTTCTTATCAAGAAACCACAACGCTGAAGAATGAAGAACAGTTTACCAAGGCGCTGGAGAACTACTATGCGGATTCTCTTTATAAGGAATTCGCGGCTATGGGCTATAATCAAGACCAAGCCAACGAGGCAATGATCGCTACATACGGTATGGATGTAAAAGCCTATGCCAAGAAAATGGCCGGCTCATATAACTGGAACGAAATCGCCTCCACAGATATCAAAGGCGTGTATTATGTAGCAGGCGGCAAACTGCACAGCGGTCACAGTTGGGGTGGTTCTCTGCTAACCGACACCTATTCCATTTCCGGTAATTCCCTGTCTATTGAATCCATCATGCAGGAATACCCCGATCTGACCCTTACCCGGTCATAAATGCTTCTAAAAAACTCCCCGGTACTTTCGTACCGGGGAGTTTTTATGCTCATTTTCCGAAGAGTTTTGCCCACAGGGGTTTGGATGCAGGTTTGGCTTCGCTTTGCAGTTTATCTATCAGCGTTACCAGTTTCTCCGGTGCGCCGTGAAGGTGAGAATGCACCCATTTGGCTGCGCCGTTTCCGTAATCATTGGCAAAACTTGTCAACATTGCCTGAAGAATCGTCTCGGAAGCATAAACTGCGTTTACAAATTCCTCACTGATGCTGCAGGCAACAGACAGATATGCAAGGATCTTCTTCATGCTCTGGCAAGCGCCTTCTTTTACTGCCTTGGGACCCTTCATATGGCTGAGCAACGGCTGGATCATTTCACCCCGCAGTTGGGGATAAATATCCTCAGACAGAAGTTCGCCTTTGCTCAGGTAGCAAGCACTCATCTCCTGCAGAACATGACTGCAGCCGCCTTCCTCGCTGTTCATTTCACAAGTGCGGATATAACTTGCAATATGGTTTCTTAAGGCAGTCTCCGAGGGCAGTTGCTTCAAGCAGCGGAATACCAGTTGGGGATCTTGCTTTTTAACCGCCTCCTGCCAATAGCGAAATACCTGCACAGTCTTGTAGGCGTTGGTATCCTGGATTTCCCGGTTGCCCTCTGCATACCGGCAAATCATTGCCAGGCCATCTTTCCCTAGCCGGGTGTTAAACACGTCCATCATCGTGTTTTCCAGCGCTGTGCGGGTGATTTTCACCCGGAACATATAGGCCAGTGCCTTCTGTTCTGTGGTCATTTTTTCCTCGGCAATGCGGTCTGCTTCCAGCCAATGGTACACATTGGCGGCTTTTTCATCCGTAGGGAACAGTTGATCCAACACCTGGATCAGTTTGCTTTGAGACTCCTGATCCATACCGGACAGAACCCGGTGAATGCGGAACAGGGCTTCCGTTCTGGCCACCACCGGCTGATTCAGCAGCAGTTGCAGATAATCTGTAAAAATTCTTCTTGTGCGCCACTGGCCGAAGGCCAATTCTGTGGCTGTATCATAGCAGAAGCCGTGGCCACTGCACACTGCGATCAGCAAATCGTGATCCTGCCGCCGGCCGGCTTTCTCCAACAAATTTGTCAGACCTTCGTGAACGCGGGTTTTGGTCTCGGGCGTCTCGTTTTCCAGTTTCTGATCGGCCAGTTGCACCAGTTTGCCCGCCAGCGCATCTGCCTCCGGCAGCATTTCAAAGAAGGTATCATAGAACAGATCCTTCTGCCGCTGGGACAGTATATCGTAGTTCTCAGTAACGAATTCCAATATCGCCTGCTGGACCGCTTCCGTCCGAATGGTCAGCATCAGTTTTTCAAAGATGCGGTACTGGATTTCCTCCGGTTCATTGGCAAAATGTTCCCGGAAGAAGGTGAGAATGGGCATCTGCAGGAAGCCGCCGTAAAATACCCGGCACAGGTCTGCCACGATCAGCGCCTGGATATCGGCATCTTCGCCATCATAATTATTTTTAATGAAAACGAACAGTTTTTCCCGCATAATGTCCGTGTGGATCAAGTCTAACACCACATGCATAACCACCCGTTTTACCGAATCCGGCTCACCGGGGTACAGTTTGGACATCTTAGAAAAAATGTTCTTGGGAATTGCAATATGGTTCCGGGGATAGCGCTCCAGGCACTTATAGACATAGCGTCTGCTTTCCTCGCTGAGAGCGTCCCGGTACTTTTCGTACACACAAAGCAGGTCGTACACCCTGCCGTCGGTAGGCAGGACAGCCTCCTGATCATACAGGTTGCTGGCGCCGCCAAACAGGAACACCAGGTCGGACAGAGTCTTTAGATTCAACTTGTCCAGTTTGGACACGGAATCCATCGCCCGTTCGATGAACAGCAGGAATTCTTCCCGCTCTGCCGCATTTTTCAGCAGAGAACAGAAGAATTCTACCGGTGCTTTCTCCATCGTATCCCGGGAAGGCAAACCGGTAACATAGCCGGTGGCAAAATCAAAGAAAATGCCCTTGGCTACGGGAACTTCCGAACATTTATGGGACACACATTTGATCTTCGCGCTGGCGTACTGACCCGGCTCGGTCACGAAAGACACAAAGGACAGTTCTTCCCTTGCCCGCCGGGGAATCACCGACATCACGGCGCTAATGAATCGAAGGGCTTCATCAGAGGCCTGCAAATCATCGCAGGGCAGGCCGAAGTACACCGTCTTACCCTTGGCAAAGAACACAGACAACAGTGCGAACATAAAGTCCGCGATTTGATCCGGGTCGTGTTTGGCCAGTACGGTGGCTGGATCTTCTGCCTGAATTCCCACATAGGCCGCCTCCGGATAATTGCTATCAGCAGAGGATGCGTTGGACAGGAATTGCGTATCAAAGATGGGGAACATCTCCGGATTCAGCACGCCGGAACCGCTGGCGCAAAGCATCTGCCGCTCCTGATCGCTAAGGATCAGGCTGTGGCAAAGATAGGCGCTCCGCTCACCGGTATAATCCCGGGACAAGTATGTAACACAGGACTGCACCGTTTCTCCGGAACGCAGGCATGTCTGACTGTACACCCGGGGCAGAAGACCTTTCCGCACATCTTCCATATTGGTTTTATTCAGTTTGTTCTCATAAACGGGGGCAAGGTCTTTTTCAATAAGGCCTCTTTCCAGGCCCTGAGAGTGGGCAAAGGTATCATAGCCGTCAGTGCGGTTATACATACTCATCTTTGCCGGGACTCGGGAATAAAAATGCTGTTTTGCCATACCCTACTCCTTATTCACGGGAGCGTCCAGAGGATCACTCCACATGCAGTGTCATAAGTTCCTGAACACTTGTAATACCCTTAAACACCAGTGTACGGCAGGAATTCCACAGGGTAACCATACCGTTATCCGCTGCCGTTTTCCGCAGTACATCCAGATTCTTTTCGTTCATAACTTCCCGCTTCATGGTTTCGTTCATATACATCACTTCGTGGACAGCAATTCGGCCCTTATAGCCGGTGTTGTTGCAGAACTGACAGCCCTGGGGACGGGCAATGCTGACCGGCTCATCGATGCCCAGGATCTCCATTTCCTTGGCATTGGTACGACCCTTCCGCTTACAGGCGGGGCACAGCCGCTTCACAAGACGCTGGGCAATGACGCCTACCAATGCATCAGCAACCAGATAGTTATCCACGCCCATATCCTGCAGACGCAAAATTGCGCCGGGGGCATCGTTGGTATGCAAGGTACTGAACACGATGTGACCGGTGATAGCGGAACGGACTGCGATTTCCGCGGTCTCCTCGTCTCGGATCTCACCGATCATAATGATATCCGGGTCCTGACGGAGAATAGAACGCAGCGCCGCTGCAAAAGTCATTTTTGCCTTGGCATTCACCTGGGTCTGGTTGATGCCGGCCATGGTGAATTCCACAGGGTCTTCAACGGTTACGATATTTACGGTGGGATCGTTGACTTCCTTCAGGAAGGAATACAGTGTGGTGGATTTACCGCAGCCGGTAGGACCGGTCAGCAGGATAATACCGTGGGGACGGGCAAGCATCTTATCCACCACCAGATTCTCCTCATCGGTAAAGCCCAGGTCTGCCCGGGTAAAGTGGAAGGAGGACTTATCCAGCACACGGATAACAAACTTTTCGCCAAACACCGTAGGCAGCGTGGACACACGGAAGTCATATTCTCTGCCGCCGATGGTCATATTAATACGGCCGTCCTGAGGGACACGGCGCTCTGCAATATTCAGGCCGGAGATAATCTTCAGACGGGCGCAGATAGCAGAAAATGCATCAATAGGAAATTCCGCACGGTCCTGCAGGTCGCCGTCAATACGGTAACGCACCCGAACGATTTTCTCAAAAGGCTCGATGTGAATATCGCTGGCCCGGTAAGGAATCGCCTCACGAATGACAGAATCCACCAATCGGACTGCGGGGTTATTGATTACATCGTTTTCGCTGGCTACGCCGGTGGCATTCTTCAGGGCGTTTACCTGCTGCTCAGCCTTTTCTGTATTCAGATCACTCAGCGCAGCAGAGGTGGACAATACTGCAGAAACAGAGTCCACATATCGGTCGATCTGCACCGGGGGAACCAAAATGTAATCGCACTTGCAGCCGAACTGCACAGACAACGCAGAAGTGGTGCGGCAATCCAAAGGTTTGCCGGTAGCCACCATCAGAACACCGTTTTTATCGTAACTGACAGGGATGATCTTGTGCTTCTTCATGAAGTCGAAAGTGAACAGATCGAACAGGCTTCTGTCGATGTCCAGCATATCGATCTCCACGCCGGGCATGCAGTAATAATCTGCCCGGGCCTCCAGATCCATACTATCGGTGATGACTTCTTTGGCCAACAGATAATCCCGCACACCTACCTGAAGCCGTTCACACTCACTGAGGATCTCCGGCGCATCTTTGCGCTTGACCAATTTCTTGTATATGTAAAATTGTAAAAGCTCATGATTTATATTCATCTTGTGCTTCCTCTCGGGTTAAATGTTCAAATTGTTCATAATGGAGATCATCGGAGAGTAGATTGCAATAAACAGCGTGCCGACAATGGCACCCATGATAATCAGCATAATGGGCTGGATCTTGTTGGTCAAAGAGTTCATGGAAGTTTCCACCTGCGCGTCAAAGAACTTGCAGGAGCGCGTCAGAACATCATCCAGCGAGTTGGTCTTTTCACCGATGGTGATCATCTGGATCATCATTGAGGGGAACAGTTTATAACTTTCAAACGCGTTGGTCAGGGACATACCTCCGCGGACCGCTTCTGCCGCCTGCTTAAAGCGAGCGGTCTGGTATTTGTTGCCGATGACGATCTCGGTGGCATACATCGCCTCGTTCAGGTCCATACCGCTGGAGATCAGCAATGCAAAAGCACGGGCAAACCGGGCCGTGATCATATTGATCTGAATGGTACGGATCAGGGGCAATTTCAATTTTAGCACATCAATGGCATAGCCGCCGAACTCCGTACGGGAAATCACAAAAATTACCAGCGCAAACACCACGATATTGGCCAGCAGGATCTTCCACCACTCCAGCAGGAAGTCGGAAATCAAATATACTACGGCAGTCAGGCCGGTGGGGGTCACATTCATCTGCTGCAGTGTCTCCCGGAAGGTGGGAACCACAAACGCCAGCATCAAGATCACGATACCAACGGTCATACCGGCCAGCATAGAAGGGTACGCCAATGCGCTTCTGACTTTTCTTCGCAATTCTGCGTCTTTTTCATAGTATTCTGCCAAAGCGGTGAATACCACATCCAATTTACCGCTGAGTTCGCCCACTTTCACCATGCTGCGGAAGAAATCGGGGAACACTTTGGCATGCTTGTTCAGCGCCTCAGACAGAAGCATACCGCTCTGCACATCCTCGAAGATCACCTTCAGAATGTTCCGGAAGTACGCGGAAAAGGATTGGGTCTTCAGCAGATCCAGAGAATCCAGAATGGGAATGTGGGTATTGAGCATAATGGCAAACTGCCGACAGAAAGAAGTCAACTCCGTCATCGGCACCTTACCGGTGCCCAAAGTAAAGAATGCAGAGGGTGTACCACCGGAATAGGGCTTGGCCTCTACCAGAAACAAACTTTGTTTCGCCAGTTGCAGCGCCAGGTCTTCTTCATCGTTGGCAATGAAAACACCCCTGATTTTCTGTTTTTGCAGATTGACCGCTGTGTATTTATATTTTTGCAAGGATCTGCACTCCTTTCATCAGACAATTGTATTTCCAAGTAATAACTGAATATACCAAGAGATAATGGCGTCGCCGGCCAACAGGCCCACCAGTGTGCCCACCGCCAGGAACGGGCCGAAGGGATACTCTGTCTGCTTGTCTGCGTCTTTGACCCGGTTGATGACGATCATCACCAGCGCCGCAGCCACAGATGCCAGCAGCATTGCTAAGATAAACTTTTGCCAGCCCAGCAGCAGACCTGCAGCGGCAGCATATTTCACATCTCCGAAGCCAAGTCCCTCTTTCTTCAAAATAGCGATGGCACCGTAGTACAAGCCAAGGAACACTACACCGCCGGCCACTGCGCCAATCAGGTGCTCCAGCCATTTCCCATTGACGATTATAGCCACCACGCCACCTGCTGCCACCAGCAAGGTGAAGCGGTTAAAGATCAGCATATGCTCCAAGTCAATGAAAAAAATGCAGATCAGGGAGGAACATACCACCGCAGCAGCCACCGCATAGGCGGGACTGTCTTTCCAGAACAGGGCTGCGCAAGCCAGCCAAAGCAAACCGTTGAGCAATTCCACGATCATATACCGGGGAGAGATAGGGGCTTTACATTTGCGGCACTTACCACCTAAGAACAGATAGGATAGCACCGGGATATTGTCATACCATTTCAGGCTGTAATTACAAACCGTACAATGGGAGCCGGGTTTGGACAGGCTCATTTCATTGGGCAGGCGATAAATCACCACATTTAAGAAACTACCGACGCACAGACCCAACAAACCGGCAAGAATATAGACACAAACCATTACAAATTCCTGCGGATTCATAGATGCCTCCTTTCCGGTAAAATGCTCTAGAAATTATTGATTTTATTAAACAACTTGACATACAGGCCGCCGAACAGTTCCAGATCCTTGGCACCGGCAGCGGAGCCGTCGTTGGCAGCACCCTGCATCAAAGACTGGAATTTGACACCGTTCTCCGCCTCTTCGGCATTGACCATATCAAAGAGGAAGTCATAACTGCGGGGCATATTCACATACACCGTATCAATGCTGCCCATCGCGGTAATGGCGGGGTTGGAAGCAATCAGTTCCAGCGCCCAACGCTCCAAAATCCGGAAGTTTTCAAAGATAAAGCCTTCCCGTTCTGTGGGAATGGGACGGAGCATAAACTTCGGCAGTTTTCTGCCGCCCTTTCTGCCCTCGGTGGGGTCCAATTCGGGGTCATCCGGCTGCTCCGGTTGCTCCTGCTCGGGACGCTCATCGTCCGGGTCTACCAGCACCTCTTCGCCCAGCATGGTCAGTTGCTTGGCTTTGGCCTTTTCCTTGGCATTCAGCACCAACAGTTCTGCACTGGAATGGTCAAACAGCAGATCTTCTGCAGCCAGGCGGCTCTTATAGAGCATAGCATGACCAAACGGCAGGTCGTATGCGCCCACAGTTCTGCCTTTGTTCACAAAGGCAAAGCGGGTCTTGCTTTCCTGCACATTCATCAGCAGAAATGTGCCGGTCTTCAGTTTGGTATTTAAGGTCAGAGCGCCATTTACCATCGCATTGGCCGCAAAGGTGATATTCTGCACATTGATCTGATTATTTGCACACACATCGGTGACCCGGGTAATCAGATCTTTCCGTACACCTACCATACCGTAGGTGGCGTACTGCTTATTCTGCACCATAGGATAGGTGGAATATTTCAGGTCAGCCTTATTCTTATACAGGGCGCTGATCGCCAGTTCCAGGGAATTTTCCATCGCCCGTTTGCCAATGGCAGGAATGTCGATGGTATCGGTCAGGAACAGGTGATCCGGCAGAAGCAGGGATACCTTGTTGGCATTGGTAGTGGGATACCTCTGCTGATAGGCCTTGAGAATTCTGTCGAATTTTTCATAGAACTCGTCGGTAAAGGCCTGGCAGTTATAGGACACAACAATGTGGTTATCCCGCCGGCCGGCACTGGGAGCGCTGTAAAAATGAATGGTATTATTATGGGTATCGACGGCAATGACATCCGTTAGGGTCGTTTCAAACATAGTTCTTATGCTCCTCTCACTTCTTGGTCCACTGGGCAACAGTGTACTTGCCATCAGAATCGGTCAGCACCACCTGCAGAAGTACCTCGCCGGTATGCTTGTCTTTGACGGTCAGGGTCGTATCGTCCGCAGTGATCTCAAATTCCTCTGTTTCGGGGGCTATGAACCCCACGCCTCCGGTTCTGGCTGCGTAGAAATCCTCGCCGATCTGCTCCAGCACCATACCCCGGGTCATATCCAGTTCCTCCCGACCCATAGCACGTTTTTGCAGCAGAGTGGTGGTCAACACCAAAGTGGACAGAGCAAATAACAGCAAAGCCACCAAAATGGCCATCTCAATGGCTACGCCACGGCGGTCAGTCAGTGCTTTTTTCATTCTGCGCCACCTCCTTTTCGGAAGGTAAACGCGTATATTTCTTCGCCGTCCTCATTCACGGCAGTGCAGGTAAGTTGATTCCCCTCCGGATGGAAGGTAACAGTATATGTTTCCCCGGAGAACGTAAACGCGCCGTCTTCTTCTTTGTACGCTCCGGTCATCTGCAGGCATTCAAAAAACTCCTCAGTCGTCTCTGCATAGCGGAAACATTCCACGGCATTTTCCGCAGCATTGGAAACCTCCATGGTAATCATCGCTTTTTTCTCCACATTGACGGAAATCTTGATCATAGACAGCGCTGCAATGCTGAGAATAGAAATGATTACGAGGGCGATGGTAACTTCCACGATGGAAATGCCCCGGCGGGTAGATTGGTTGGTTTTCCTGGCTTTCAAGGTGTCGCCCTCCTTTCTGAAGAATGCAAAATCAAATTAAGCGTATGTATCGGTAAAATCCACCTTACTCTCCAATACGGGGATTGACACAGAAGGTGTAAGTCAGGTCGGTATGGTTGTCCTGGGGATCCGGATAATGCAAAGTGCAGAACCAAATCGTGTCCGCGGCATTCTGCTTTTGCTCCACCGTAATTGCGGTGACAACAGACATCTCCATCTCCAGTTCTTGTCCGGCAGGCAGAGGTGCTGTCAGCATTTCTTCCTGTATGGTGACCTGGTAGGTAATACCGTCTTTCTTGGCAGAGAGAACACCGTTTTCCGCAGAAACAGTCGCACCACCGGACAGCGCACTGCTGAACCAACTGTCCAAAATGGATTCTGCAATATAGGCATCATCCAGCACATTGGCTCTGATGGCCGCTGTGGTACTGCGGGTATTTACCATCAGAGAGAATGAAGTTACCATTAAAGCAGCAATGGAGATAACCGCCAAAACGACACAAATTTCCGCAATGGACACGCCTCTTTGTTTGCTCCGTTTCACTTAGGTTACCTCCTTTTTATTGCATTTTTGCAAAGCACCGCAACACCCCAAAAGGCGTTGCGGTGCTTTTTGTTATTTAGTTAGAATTCCGACCAGGATTGGGGCGAGATGCCCCACATCGTATCGAAATTAATTTCAGCAAAGTTTATACAGATTTATTATAGCATTTTTCTTATAAATGTCAAATATTTATTCGCAAAATCCCCTATTTTACGGTTTCTTCTGCTCTTTGTTTTTTGCGGCTGACAAAACGGGCTGCTCTGTAAAACAAAACGATATATATCAAAAACAAAGCCACTACCAGCAGCGGGTAAAACACCTTGTTTCCGTTGACCAAATTATACAAAATGTCATAGGGTGTGCCGTCACCGGCCATCAGGAACATATAGTTATAGGGTATGGTGATGTTAGCGATATAGGCCGCCACGCAGGAAACCACCAAAATACCGAAGGTGAAGCCGATATTTTCCTTTTTCAGACCAGCCATGCCGGCAATCATAATATACAGAGAAGCAAAGCCGGAAATGCAGTGGGTAATACCGGAGACCACATTGTCCATAGACAGCACCGGATAGGCATTATAGTTCTGTCCTGCACCGATTGTGCCGAACACAGCGCCCAAAATACCGAAGATGCAGACGAAGTCCAACGAGGCTTCCCGCACTCTGCCTTTGGTAAAGGCTGCCATGGGGATGGCAATCAGTTGAATACTGCACAAAAACAGGGGCAGATTCCGAAGAATCGGCTCTGTACTCTCACTCCGCAGACACAGGACAATGATCTTCATCAATTCAAAGCCATCGATCAGCAGCGCTGCTGCAATCAGAACGCGGTTTTTCTCCCGGTCTGTTCTATGTTTGCGGTTCTTGCCCAGCCAGATTGCCAGAAGCGCCATAACTATCAGCAAAGACCCTACAAACAATAGGTGTTGCCAAGATAAAAAGCCCTCCGCGGGGCGGGTATAGCCACCGAATCCGAAAAACTCTTTCATAAAAACAACCTCTATTTTTATTTCTTTAAATTATAGCATATTCTGTCGAAAAAAGAAATAGGCAAAATACACCCCCGTCCCAGTAGATGAATTGCAATGGTCTGCAAAATGTGTTATAATATGGAAAAATAGCAGGAGGAAGACATATGGGCATATTATTCTTTATTCTCGGCATTGTCTCTTTAGGCCTTGGCACCACGTTTGCCATCAAAAACAGACACAATACACCGGCGTGTATTTCAGCCATAACTCTGGGTATTCTGTTTTCCACATTTTTCATGATCATACCCACTGAATGGATCAAAGAGGGCAAGGAAGTATTTTGTGCGCCCCTGCATATCGCCCTCTCTGCTCTGCTTTACAGCCTCAAGGCCCTGAGCGGTCGACAGGATATTGCCCAGTTACAGACGGTAGCCCTGTCCGGTTGGCTCAAAGATGCTTATATCATCGTCAATTATATTGCTTTTGAACTGGCGCCCATTCTGGCTTCCGGACTGATTTTGTCCTTTGTGGGCGATACCGGTGAAAGAATGCGGCTGCTGCTGCGATTTGCGCCTAAGTGTTATGTATTCTCTGAAATTAACGACCATTCCCTTGCCCTTGCAGCAGGCCTGAAAAAGAAAACCGGTAAGAAAACCATCGTATTTTGCAACGGCAAAGGAATTGACCACGCCACGGTGGCCAAAGCAAAAAAAGCAGGCGGCATTGTGCTGCATAAATCTTGCGACGGTCTAAAGATCTGCAGGCGGTTTCATATCTATGAGTTTTGCCTGATTTCCACCGACGAGGACAAGAACATCCTGCTGGCAGAATCCATCGTAGCCAAACACGCCAACAATCGGAAGGCGAAGATCCACATCAACGCCTTTGTGGAAAGCGGCACCAATGTGAATTTCCTGGAAAACGCCGTGAAATCCGGAACGGGCAAAGCCGATATTGAACTTCGTTGCATTGACGAGATTGCCCTCTTCTGCAACCATCTGGTTTTCAATCATCCCCTGTATCACACCAAAGATATAAATAAAACCATCTCTGTGGCCATTATTGGCTGCGGCAGAATGGGTATGCGTATGCTGAAGACCGTCTACTGGGCCGGTCAGATTTACGACCACAAACTGAAGATCCGGGTATACGACAAAGATGCCGAAGACCGGCAGGCAGAATTCTATCAGCAGTGCCCCGGCCTGAAAGAGGAAAAGGCCATCAAGTTCGTATCTGCAGATGTAAGCAAAGACACATTCAAAGACCATCTGTTGGACGAAAAAAACAGTAGTGATGCCACCTATATTGTGGTAACTATGGACAATGATCAGTTGAACCTGTCTGTCGCCGATGAACTGTATCGAATCTATCGGCAGCATCTTGATTTCCAGGATGACCGTATGCCGGAGATTTTCACCCGGGTGCGTTCCTATGCAAAGTCCAATGCTTACAATCAGAATATAGCATTTCTGAACAAACGTCACATTCATCTGTTTGGCTCTACCGCATCCATTTTCTCTGACCAGACACTCTTTAACACAGAACTGGAAAATTTGGCGTTCGCAGTACATTTGGCCTATCAGGGCAAATTGCAGTTGGATCCCAAATCTAAAGAATATGCCCATATTCGCAAAGAGTTCAAAACCAGCGAATATGACCGTCGCTCCTCTATGGCGGTGGCTCTGCATATTCCCGCCAAACTGTTCATATGCAACACCGTAGACAAGAACGAAAACCCCATTCTGACCGACAAGAATATACAACTTTACATCGATGGCACCAAGCACAATCCCCTGCTGTGCCACCGTCTTGCGGTGAACGAGCACAACCGCTGGAACGCCTTTATGCTCAGCGAGGGCTATCAGCCTGCCACCGTGGAGCAAATGCATCAATACGCCAAAGCAGTCGGAAATCACAAAGATGATCTGTCTATGCTCCATCCCTGTATCACCGACTGGAAGTCCTTAGACGAACTGGAAAAAGTCTATAACACCACCTACGGCAAGAGCAAAGAATTCAAGAAATACGACATTGAAATTGTGGAAAAAATTCCTGAAATCTGGGCCGTTGCCCAGAGAATGAATGGAGCGAGCGAACATGTATAAACCCAATCCCATTGATACATCG
The DNA here is from genome assembly GCA_017521875.1 of Oscillospiraceae bacterium. GTDB lineage: Bacteria > Bacillota > Clostridia > Oscillospirales > Oscillospiraceae > Faecousia. The sequence goes on along the minus strand of JAFXBH010000096.1, from coordinate 3,773 downwards.
GATGTCACACTGTCTGACGATCTCTTGGAACTGACGGAAAAAGTGGCCGAGAATGTCCACGAAGTTTGGTCAGAGGGCCGGATTGCAGACGGCTGGATCTACGGGCCTGTCAGGGACGACAACAAGAAAGAGACCCCCTGTCTTGTGCCCTATGACGATCTTCCGGAGCGGGAAAAAGATTTCGACCGGAACACCGCCATGGGAACACTGAAACTCATCCTGAAACTGGGTTACCGTATTGAAAAGAATTAAAAAGGTTGGCTATCACAATGATAGCCAACCTTTTTTGTTGATTTTTACGCAGGAATTTAGGCATCCTCCAGCACCAGCACATTGATCTGCTGACTGTCGTATGTACCGGCATCCACCACGATCAGGCCGTTGCCGCAGAACAGGTCAGCACTGCCCCGGGGGCGGGTCGCATCAATGAGATTTGCGTAAAATGTAGGGGCATGACCGCATACCAAGGTCTTATCTGCCAAAGGTCTCTCCCCTGTGTACTGCTGAACCCATTTGGTCCATCTGGCCTTCTCCCAGGCATCGGCAGTGGCGGTTTTGCGGGATTCCGGGGTTTCCCCGTTTTCCGGCAGCCAACCGTGGACAAACACATAATTTTCTGTCTCGTAATAGTCCACCGTTTCCTCTATAAACTCGCAGATCCGATCTACGATTCGGGTCTTGCCGGAGAAGTCGATGGTGTCGGTGGCCGGGTCAACAAAATATTTGCCAAAGAAATTCTCCAAAGTCTTCATTGTACCGTTGACATAATGGTGGGGCAGGATTTTCCCGGTCTGCAACAATTTCAGCAACATATCCTCGTGATTACCCCGGAGAAGCACCTTATTGGGAAGTTTTTCAAAGAATTTCAGCACTTCCGCATTTTCGCTGCCCCGGTCAAAATAATCTCCGCAGCAAATCAGCAGATGGGCATCGTTGCTCTTGTCAAATCCGGCTTTGTCCAGCGCATTCTGCAACAAAGTGCAATGGCCGTGGATATCCGATACCACAAAGACCTTTTCGTATTGCTTCATTGGATCACCCCTTGGATCTTATTTTCGGCAAGTCCACCTTGCCCCCCAACTCCGACAGTAGTATAGCCAAATTAAAACATTTGCAGATGGCGGCGTAGTAATTCTCCTGCTTGTCAGTAAGATAGATGTCTTTTCCATCAAAAGATGCGCCAAAACGGGCGGCAAATTTCGCAATCAACCGACTGTATGGAGTGATATCCTCGTGATCCCAATAGAGCGCTTCGAAGATCTCCCCCTCCACCTTTCCCTTCCGCTTATCGCTGATACGGATTTTTCCCTGATCCAGGGTTTCCAGCAGGAAGGCTGCTCTGGTAGAGAATGTTGAATAATTGGTATTCACCCAGTAGTACAGTCCCGTATTCTCTTCGTAAGCAAAATAGATGCCGTTTTTCAAAATATCCACCATAGCCGGACCGTCCAGAGTTTGGGCCTGCTCCGGGCCAATATAGGGAATATTCTCGTCCTTGCGGCAGATCTGCTGATTCATTTTAGTATAAACCAAGTCGCCGTGGGCAATAAAAATCAGCAATTTTAAAAAATACAAAAACTGGGATACGGTCAGGAAATGGCCGGTGATACTGTCCTTTCGAATCCAGTCGGAATGGCAGATCTTTTTCACGATACGGTGGCATTTTTCCTTATCTTTCACCTGTTTCAGCAGGTGCTTGACGGCACAACCGTTGTCGTGAACATAGTAGATACCGTCTATCTGATGGACAGACACTTTCAGGTCGGTAGTACCAAAAAACCTGGGGAAACGGACAGTGGCAATATTATCTGCCACTTCCACCCGGATTTTATTCAGAAAACCGGTTTTCAGATCTTCCGGCTCAGCAAATTTAGCCGCGGGTTTCCAGTCCCGAACCTCTGTCGCCGTATTGACTTTCTCCAGCAGGGTCTTGCAGATGGCCTCCACTTCCCGGATCACATAATCGTAGATGTTGCCGTCGGTGTTCTCCAGAATTCTGATAATGGCATCTTCAGAAAACGCGGTACGGACAGCAGATTTATAGGGAGCATCCAGCGCCATTAATGCACATAAAAACACAACATCTGAGGAGAGAATATCCGTTCCCCGCAAGGTTGCAATCTGCTCACATCGGGCAAAGTCAAAGGTATCCTCCGCTATGCCTTCCCGTCTGTGCCGGGCAAGACAAGTGCGGAAATAAGACCTTAATTTGATTTCCTTGGCAGCAATATACCGCAGCCGCTCTTCCTCGAAACGGGACGGACGGCAGGTGGTATCAGACAGGGAAAAGCCGGTATACGGCGTCATACACAAGTCGATTACCGCTGCAGCAATGTGGGACGCGCAGAGATTGGGAAAGCCGTATTCTGTTTGGATATTGTTTGCTTTCCGGAGAATCTCCTCCAGCAAGACGGTATGTACCATAAAAAACACCTCCTTGGGTGGTAGTCAATCCTGAACAAATTTTTTGTAACCGATGCTGTACAGACGGAACGGAGCGGTGAAACGGCCGGTTTGATCTATGTCGGCATATAATTCCACCCATTCATAATCTTCTCCGCCGAACCCCCAACTGTCCATCCAAAACCGGCCGTCGGGCCGAACGGTCCAGATCATACGGAAATCACCGTTTTCCTGTTTTTTAAAGGTGGTTTCGTAGCGGATCACCGGAGGGATTTTCTCTGCGATCAGTTCAGCCGCAAGGGCATCGCAATTTTCAATGCCGGGAAAGTTACAGATGGTGCCGTCCTTCTCCACGATCTGCACGGTTGCCCCCTGAGAATCGGTCAGGTATACGCTGAAATTCCCATCGTACAGGCATTCACTGTGGGACGGTCCGATGCGGTACTTATTCAAAGTTGCGCCCATTTCCATAAAATCACCTCGAAAACAGATATGTGTTTTTCTATTATGGTAGCACAGAATCCCGCCGGTGTCAAAACCGTATGCGGGAAGAACAAAAACAGGGCGGCTCAAACGAGCCGCCCTGGGGTTTTGTCTGTACGAAATACAGGTTTCAATTAGTTAGCAGGAACAGGGCTTGCAGAGGTGCTGCCGGGAGCCTGCTCAACGCCGTTGACGAAAACATTGTCAACGTACATAAACACAGTACCGCCATAGCCGCTACCACTGTACTCAAATCCGCCGTACTTGGTGTAATCGGAGAGACCCTTGGAAACGAAGTAGTCAGAGCAATCGCCAACAATAGCCTTAATGTCTTCATAATTGGAGGCGTTAACCACCCACTCAATGGTGCTATCGCAGGTCAAAGTGGTCTTCATAACATCGATAGGTAAGTTTGGCTTAGCATTGTTGTCAATGAAATCACACTTTTCCTGAGACAGGTAGACATCGGGATAAGTGGCATTGGTGCTGTTGATGGTAACATTTTCCAGGACACAGTTTGCATCAGCGCTGTAGTGGTTACCGTGGAAGTCACCAACCACGATGGGAGCATTGGCACCGCTGGAGCCGCCACCCCACATAAGGGACTTCAATCCACCCGGAGTATCATAGCCGGAGCCGTTTGTATCCAAGTGAACTGCCTTGTAATCCTCAGTGGGCTGATAATTCATAGTGGAATTCTTAATGGTAACATTACCGGCGCGGTTATATACGCACTTTTCGGTAGCGTAAATGGTGCAGTCGGTCAACACAATATCACCGCTGGTGATCAGCATAATGCCAACGGAGCAGGGATCGCTTTCGCTGCCCATGGTGGTGCCGGTGATGGTAACGTCTACACATCTGCTCTCGCCGGAACTGTAAGAGGT
>JAFXBH010000095.1 GCA_017521875.1 Oscillospiraceae bacterium | reverse complement strand
GTAATCCAGCGACAGATAGTATGTACCCTTGCCGGGAGATTCCAGGGTCATGGCTGTCCACCAGCCTTCGGGATAGGTGGGTTTCAATGTGCCGTCTTTGTCCAATTCCGGACCGGCAACTTTCAAGCCAAGACGCAGACCTGCCCATTTATACTTATCGCCGCCCACATAGTACATATCGGAAACTTCATTATTGTTCTTCTGGAAAGATGCCCGGTTATCCAGCGCATAATCCCAGGACAGTGTCCGGTTTTCGTAGTATTCATCCAGCGCTGCCAAAATCTTCTTGTCGGTGAGTTTTCTGTTGCCAAAGGTTGCGCCGGTATCATCTACCAGTTTGTCGCTGTGCAGCACAAAATTGTACTCCAGTTTGTTCACTTGCAGCGGCTGCTTGGGAGGTTCGGGTTCGGTCTTTTCTGCAGTCAGAGCGTTGATATAGATATATCCGCCGCCTGCCTGGGCATCCATTGCCCGGAACACCAGGGTATACTCCCCTTTCTCCATCTGTACGCCGCCCAGTTCTTTCTTGCTGTCGGACATTGCAAAGGATTTGCTGGAGAAGTCCACAACTTTCAGAAGGTTATCCTTGGTCAGTTGTTTTTCGATCTGGACAACATCTGTCAGTTTGCCCTTGATCAGATAGATCTCGCCGGTGGAAGTGCCGTCAGCGCGCATCTGGAAGTCCAGGGTCAGTTTGTAATAACCCTCGCCGGGAGAGTGAATATTCAGCGCAGTAAAGTAGCCTGCAGGGTAAGAGGTCTTAAGGTTGCCCTTGTCATCCTTTTCCGGACCAAGGACTTTGTGACCCATACGCAGACCGCTCCAAACATATTTGTTGGGGCCGCCGCCGAAATAATAGACGCTTTCAACCTGGTTGTCGCTCTTTTGGAAAGACGCCAGGTTGTTGCCTGCATAGGTCCAGTAGAGTTGCTGATCTTTGTAGTATTCGTCCAGCGCCTCTTTGATCTTGGTCACGGTAAGATTCTGGCCTGCCATATCCTCGCCGTTTACATCCACGAATGCAGAGCCGCTTAAGGCAAAATTATAAACCACTTTATCCTTCTGCACAGGCGGCAGTTCCTGCTCCGGCTGGGTCTCATCAAAAATCAGATCGTTGATGTAGAAATAGTTGCCGCCCTTGGGCGCTTTTGCCGCTTTGAAAACGATGGTGTATTCGCCGTCTTCCATTTCCACGGTTCCCAGTGTGCGGCTCTTATCTACAAAATCCACCACTTTGCTGGAGCAATCCAGCACTTTCAGCAGATTTTCTTTTGTCAATTTACTTTCCACTTCCGCAGGATCGGTATATGTACCCTTGATCAGGTAGATCTCGCCCTCGGAAGTCGCATCACTACGGGTCTGATAATTCAGCGTCAGGTCATAAAGTCCTTCGCCGGGGCTGCGGAGCGTCATAGCCGTCCACACCCCTGCGGGGAATGTATTGCCCTCAGCAGTCTCCACTTTCAATCCCAGGCGGATACCGCTCCACTTATAGGAGGCCGTACCGCCGATGTAGTACATATTGTAAAGGGTGCTGCCCTCTGCGGCAAAGGATGCAAAGTTGTTAAGGCCGGTAAACTTCCAGTCCAGCATACCTTCATCATAGTAATCGCTGATTGCCGTCGCCACAGCAGCGGTATCCAAAGTTTTGCCTGCAAAACTTGCGCCACCCACTTCCAATGCTGTTCCGCCCAGGGCAAACTTGTAACCCAAAGGCTGGTTCTCGTCGGGAACAGTAGTTTCTTCCGGCGCGGTGGTGTTTTCCGGCGCGGTGGTGCTTTCTGTGGTGGGCTGCGCAGCACCGGCAGTGGTCTGTGTAGTGGTTTCCTCGATGGTCAGCCGCTCTGCCAGTTCCAAGCCGGTCAGGTAGAAGCCTACGCCGGTACTGCCTGCTGCATGGATGACCAATGTATATTCGCTGTCGATCAGTGTGCGAACACCCAGCGATTTGGATGCGTTGTTATAGGTATTGGAGGTATTGTCCGGAACACCGGCATTATCCATACGGCCATCAAAGCCGGTGGTCAGGCTGGTGCTGCTGTCCATTGCCGTCTGAATTGCTGCGGGGTCGGTCAAGGCGCCGGGAAGCAGATAAACCTTCACATCCCGGTTGGCATCGCTGCGGGTCTGATAGTTCAGTGTAATGTCGAAATTACCTGCGCCGGGAGATGCCAGAGTGAATGCGTACCAGTGACCGGTCTGATATGTGCCTGTGCCGGCAGAATCCTCTGCACGCATAGCAAGGCGCAGACCTGCCCAGTTGCTGCCGTTGCCATAGGCAAGATAGGTATCCATTTTGGCATAGTCAGAATCTGCCAGTTTTGCGGCATCGGTATCGCGGTACAGATGCGTGTCTGTCAATGCTCCGTTTTTCTCATCAAGACGGTAGGTTGTGCCGTTGGTCTGAATCAAAATCAGAGAACCGTCTGAAATACGAACCATGTCAACAATATCAATCGGCGGTGTGTCGATTTGTATTTTCAGCTGTAAATTTGTATCAAACAACAGCATTGGTGCATCACCGAACAGTGAATGAACAAGCGTT
>JAFXBH010000094.1 GCA_017521875.1 Oscillospiraceae bacterium | reverse complement strand
CTGTGCGTTATCATCCTGAAAGAATCCCTTTCGGCCCTTTCTGTCATCGCCATTATCATTATCGTCATCGGTGTTCTGGGCGTTGGCTTTCTGGAGAACAGCGGCGAGACCCAGAGAAAGAAGAACCTTGGCAAAAAATTAGCCGGTCTTGTATTGCGTATGGATGCATGCAGCAGGGAATTGCTTACATCAGAGGCGGACTGTATGGGTGATTGGGTATTGCAAACTGCTTTGAGAAGAACCGAGGCTGGCAAATTATTTGATTTAGCAGGAGCAAACCCCGGATGTACCTCTGTTTCTGAAATCCCATGGCACATAGAAGTTGTAAGTGCTTTTGATGTGAATTCAGAGTCTTTAGAGGAACAACATGAAATCAAGCATACAGATGATTTGATGGGAAGATTCCACAAGGATTTAGAATTCTGCTATCCCTTTACAACTGCCACACACATTCCCTCAAAAATGACGGCCACGCAATTAAAGGGTCGCTTTTTAGATGATGAAATTGTTGATGGTACACATCAAGTAAAACGCCAGGGATTCCGTAAAATTGGTGCTGCATCCAGCGTCAGGGGAAAAGAATATGGCAATGCATACCATGCGGTTATGCAATATATTCGTTTTTCTTCCTGCACAAGCATAAGTGACATTGAGAATGAAATTTTGCGAATAACCAATGAGCGGCTGATCTCATCAGAACAGGCTGATATGATCGATCCCTGTAAGTTGCTTGCATTTTTTGAAAGTAACATTGGCCGAAAACTGCAAAACAGTGATCATGTTCTTCGAGAGTTTAAGTTCTCCATTTTGGATAATGCAGATAAGTATTATTCGGATGCGGAACACGAACAAATTTTACTGCAAGGCGTTGTTGACTGCGCAATTATAGAGGAAGACGGCATCACAGTGATTGATTTTAAGACAGATGAAGTTACAGATGCAACACTATTCGATGCGGTGCAAAAGTATCGTTCTCAGGTTGTAACCTATGCGGATGCGCTTTCCAGGCTCTATCAGATGCCTGTTAAATCTGCTGTTCTGTATTTCTTTGCCTTGAATCGATTTGAAGAGATTATCGATTGTTAAATTAAACCGCCGAAGATGATTCTTCGGCGGTTTTCTTCGTTATCGATTGTTCTTGTTCTGGCTGTAATTCTGGTTCTGATTATTGTTTTGGTTCTGATTGTTCTGATTTTGGTTCTGGTTATTGTTCTGATTCTGGTTCTTATTCTGGTTATTCATTTTTATTTCCTCCAAATTTATCTTTTGGGTTGCCCTATGGTAGTATAACCGATTTGTCAGGACTTATCCTTTGGCCGGAAGATTAACCCCATCAATAATCCGGCAACAATTGCAGCGGTAATCCCGCCTGCAGTTGATTGTAATCCTCCAATAAAGATTCCTAAGAATCCTTTTTCTTCAATGGCATCTCGAACACCTGTTGCTAATGAATGCCCAAATCCTGTCAGAGGTACGGTTGCACCGGCACCTGCAAAATCCACCAAAGGCTTATATATTCCGATAGCACTGAGTAGTACACCTGCCACAACATAGCCAACTAAAATCCTCGCTGGTGTAAGTTTCGTTTTATCAATCAGAATTTGTCCAATAGCACAGAAGAATCCTCCGATTAAAAAGGCTTTCAGATAGTCCATATTAACCTCCTGAAATTGAGACTGCGTGACACACGCCCGGTATGGGAAGTCCCTGCTGCGTAGAAGTCGGAGAAAGTAATGCGCCTGTGCCGCAGAATAGAATTTTTTTGAATTTATTTTCACGCATTCGATTTAAGAAATAGCCACATAGCGTGATCGCGCTGCATCCGCACCCAGAGCCTCCGGCGTGTACATCTTGTTTCATTTGATCAAACACAAGAGTACCGCAGTCTACCAATTTTCCGCCCAGGGAAATTCCTTTCCGCTGTGCCATTGTCAGTAATGCATCTTTACCAAGTTGCCCTAAATCTCCTGTTATGATCAAGTCATAATCATTTACACTGCATTCTAAATCATTAAAATGGGCTTGAATGGTAGCCAATGCTGCCGGTGCCATAGCAGCACCCATGTTGTTTGCGTCTTTAATTCCCAAATCCGTGACAGTTCCCACAGTACAAGACGTTATTTTGGGGCCTTTGCCATTCTGGCAGACCAATGCTGCGCCTGCGCCGGTGACTGTCCATTGAGAAGTTGGAGTTCGTTGTCCGCCATATCCGAGAGGGAATCTGTATTGCCTTTCTGAACTGGCAAAATGAGATGATGTCATAGCAATTACTCGATCAAAAAAACCGCCGCCGACTGCCATGGCAGACATCAATAAACTTTCTGCCATCGTAGAACAAGCACCGTACAAACCAATGTGCGGTATATTTGTATTCCGCAAAGTAAAAGAAGAACCAATACACTGGTTCAGCAGATCACCGGAAAATACCAGCCCAATATCTTTGTATGAAATATTGCCTTTTTCACACAGTTTATCCAAAGCCATTTGTTGCATTCTTTTTTCGCCTTGTTCCCAGGTTTTTTGACCGAAATAAGTGTCCGAACAAGTTATATCAAAGTCTTTTGCCAATGGTCCTTCCGATTCTTTTTTACCTGCAACAGATGCCCAAGTTGTAATCACAGGAGGATTTTGCAGTATGAAACTTTGTTTCCCTTTTTTATAATGCATTGTAATCACCGTCCATACCGGTAGTATGCGGCGAAAGTAGATAATTATAATAAAAACGCCGACACAATTTGTGTCGGCGTTGTAGGAATAAAATTATTTGCCTGCCAATGCTCTTTCCAGCCATACACAGCCAACATCTAATGCTGTGTAGAACCCGTTCTTTTCGCTTTTCTTAACAATACGATCACGGCTCTTGGCAGCGGGATCGGTTAGTTGCAATTGTACAGAAACGCGGGTGGCAATATCTGCATCATTTACTTTTTTGGTTTCCAGAATCTGCAACATAACAATATGACTGTCAGCCATAGAACCGTAATAAATCAAGTTGTCTTTGCGCATCAGCGGATGGCCTTTGTAAGTCAAACCTTCGGACATAGTGACCTCCTTAAAATAATATCGGGAGGCTTCTGCGGCGGCAAAAGCCTCCCGGGAAATTAGTTGTTATCAAACAGATAGCAGCGAACCAATTCCTGCATCAATTCGTCACGGTCAATCTTGCAGATTTTACTGCGCGCATTGTTGTAATTGGTGATGTAGGTAGGATCCTCTGTCAGCAAGTAGCCAACGATCTGATTGATAGGATTATAGCCTTTTTCGTTCAGAGCGTCAAAGACACTCCGGAGTATTGTGTGCATATTTTCCTTTTCCTCACCGGGAACTGTAAACTTAATTGTGCTTTGAGATTTGTCCATTGTGTCTTGCCTCCTTCCAAATAGTAGAAATATTATAGACTATTTTTTCTTCGGTGTAAAGTACTATCGTTAAAAAATATTTTTAGCGAAGAATTGCACCGATAGAATTTTGCAATGCGTTAAGAACCTTGGAGATTACCTGCTCGGAGTCGGTATCGGTCAGGGTGCGGTCATCAGCGCGAAGTTCCAAAGAGAATGCCAGGCTCTTTTTACCCTCGGGAATACCGGTGCCGCGGTAAATATCAAACAGGGAAATATTCCGCAGCAATTTACCGGCAGAGTTCTGAATCACATTTTCTGCTTGAGCAACAGTGATACATTCGTCGCAGATAAAGGACAGGTCACGAGTGACACTGGGATACTTGGCCAGGGGGGTGTAGGTGTGCTCCGGCAACTGCAGGCCCATAATGGCAGTGAAGTTAATTTCAGCGCAGTAAACTTCACATTCGATGCCGTAATTTTTTGCAACCAACGGATGAATTTGACCGATATAACCCACATCTAAGCCGGCCATGGATACCTTGGCACAACGACCGGGATGGTAGGAAGGATTATTCTGATCGGCAGTATAAGTTGCCTTGGGCATACGCAATCCGGTAAAGACTGCCTCCAGATCGCCCTTCATGGCAAAGAAATCCATCTTGTTGCCGTATGCGCCCAAAACTAAAATTTTAGGTTCCTGCGGTAATACTTCACCTGCCACAGGCAAATAAATCTTAGCCAATTCATATAATCTGGCAGACTTATTGTGGTAAGCGTTGTTTCTAGAAAGGATATCCATCATAGAGGGCAGGGGGGTGGTACGCATAATAGAAGTGTCTTCTCCAAGAGGATTCTGAATCCGCAGCGCATTTCTCAGTACAGAGTCTTCAGGGATCCGAATCTGATCAAAGATAGTGGGAGAAACAAAGGAATAGGTGATAATCTCACTGTATCCCAATGCACGGCATAATTTGCCACTGGCAGACTCCAGTTTCATTGCGTTGGTGTAACCGCCCTGTGTGGCATTTTTGAAATCGGTAGTAGGAATCTCGTTGTAGCCATAGGAACGACCAATTTCCTCGGCAATGTCAGCCATCAGATTCAGATCAGGACGCCAGGAGGGTACCTGGATCATATCATCTTTTACTTCAATTTCCAGATTGTTCAGATATTTGATCATATCTTCCTTGGAAATATCGGTACCAAGGAGACGGTTGATTTTTTCAGTCTCCAGAGGTACAGTTTTGGGTGTGGGGACATAATGGATGATATCAATGATTCCGTCCATAATATCGCCGCATTGAAGCAGTTCTACCAATTCGCAGGCCCGCTCAACGGCAGGCAGTGTCATCATCGGATCCAAATTTTTCTCGAATTTACCGGAGGATTCGGTACGCATACCCAATGCCAAAGCAGTCTGGCGAATGGAAGTGCCGTTAAAATTAGCGGATTCAAAAACAACAGTAGTGGTATCTTCCAGAATCTCAGAATTTTCTCCACCCATAATACCCGCAAGACCAATGGGTTTCTCGCCATCTGCGATCACTAGCATACCGGGTTTTAATTCGCGAATGTTACCGTCGAGAGTAGTCAGTGTCTCGCCGGATTCTGCTTCACGGACAACGATCTTGCCGGAGCCTACATAACGGTAATCAAAGGCGTGCATAGGCTGACCGTATTCCAGCATAACATAATTGGTAATGTCCACGATGTTGTTGATGGGGCGAATGCCGTTGGCGCGCAGACGCTGCCGCAACCACTTAGGGGAAGGTGCAATTTTTACATTTGTAACCATACGGGAAGTATATCGATTACAAAGTTCGGCAGCAGGGACTTCTACATCCAATTTGTCAAAGATAGAGCCGGAATCACTGCCGTTCACAACAGGCTCATGGTGTCTCATAGGAAGAGCAAATGCAGCAGCAGACTCTCGCGCCAGACCGATGATAGAGTAGCAGTCAGGACGGTTGTTGGTAATCTCAAAGTCCACAACAGTATCGTCATTGCCGATGATCAGATTGATATCATCACCGGGCTTGCAATCTTCGTCGTTTAGAATCCAAATGCCATCTTCAAATACACCGGGCAGATCATTCTGCGTAAGACCAAGCTCCTCAAAAGAGCAGAGCATGCCGTTGGATTTTTCACCTCTAAGCTTACCCTTGGT
>JAFXBH010000093.1 GCA_017521875.1 Oscillospiraceae bacterium | reverse complement strand
TTGTGGTTCGCCAGGAAGACCTCCACCACACCCTCGTTCTCACCCCGGGTCAGGGTGCAGGTGGAATACATCAGCACTCCGCCTTTTTTGACATATCTCGCCTGATTATCAAGGATCTGCAGCTGCAGCTGGGGCAGCTTTTCCATCTCCTTCAGGTTCTTATAGCGGATATCCGGCTTCTTGCGGATGATTCCGTAGCCGGAGCAGGGCACATCAGCAATGACACAGTCCATGGTATTCTCCCACTGGGGTACAAACACCGTGGCATCCTGATGGTGGGCTGTAATATTTTCGAGTCCCAGGCGGCGGGCACCGTTTTCGATAATCCTTGCCTTGTGAGCATGGACATCGCAGGAATCGATGGTTCCGGAGCCTTCCAGCGCTATGGCAGCGGCAAAGCTCTTGCCGCCGGGTGCCGCGCAGCAGTCCAGCACCCGCTGTCCCGGCCGGATATCGGCGCACAGGACGCTGAGTTTTGCCGCCGGATCCTGAATGTAAAACAGTCCCTCCCGGAAGGTGGGCAAATGCTCGACGCTGCCGGTACCGGAGAGCACAAGGCAATCCGGCAGCCACGGGTGCAGCTGCGCTTCCACGCCTTCCTCCGTCAGCCGGTCTCGCAATTTTTCCGCGGAGATCCGGAGGGTATTGACCTGCGCCGTCATGGGAGCAATGGCGTTATTGGCCTGCAGCATCGGCTCGATCCGCTCTTTACCCACGTAGGATTTCAGCAAATTGATCAGATCTCCGGGATGGCTGTACTTGTCCTCCCAGGAGATTGGTTCCTGAAGAGCATTCCCGGTGCGAATCGCATTTCGAAGCACCGCATTGATCAGACCGGGGGCATTTTTCTGTTTGTTACAATATTTTTTCGCCAGTTCTACTGACGCATTCACCGCTGCAGATTCCGGAATACGATCCATAAAACGGATCTGATACAGTCCTAAGTGGAGAATATCCCGCACCATAGGATGTAAGTTTTTCACCTTACCTGTCAGCAGTTGTTGTAAATAAAAATCCAACAGAATTCGATTTTGCACCACGCCATAACAAAGTCTTGCTGCCAAGGCGCTGTCACGGCTATCCAAACGGGCAGAAGCAGTATACTCTTTCAGCACACCGTTGGACCAACCATCCTCTTTCCGGCAGGCGCAAAGCACGTTCAGCGCAGTCTCTCTAGCGCTCATCTCAGACCTCCAAGGGGTGTCCCCGGAAATAATCCGGTGCGGCCATTCGTTTGCCACCCTCTGCCTGTAAAATACGAATTTCCACTGCGCCCTGACCACAAGCAATCTGCAGACCGGTTTTGGTCAAACCTAAAATCGTGCCGGCAGGCGCATGAGCAGAGTTTTCAACAATGGCAGTAGTATAAATCTTAAAGCACTTTCCACCAATATCCGCAGTGGCTACAGGCCAGGGATTCAAACCCCGCACCTGGTTATGCACCTGCTGGGCAGTTTTGGTAAAGTCAATAGGACACATCGTCTTGTCCAGCATAGGCGCATAGGATACCTGGCTGCTATCCTGAGGTTTGCCTACCGCAGTTCCCTTTTCCACATCGGAAAGCGTCTCACTCAGCAAATCAGCGCCCAGTACTGCCAGTCTGTCCAGCAGTTCACCGGCAGTTTCGTCCGGACCGATAGGCGTCTTGGCACAGGCGATCATATCACCGGCATCCATTTCCCGGATCAGGTACATTGCGGTCACGCCGGTTTCCTGCAAGCCGTCCAGCACCGCCCACTGATAAGGAGCAGAGCCACGGTATTGAGGCAGAAGGCTTGCGTGGATATTGATAAATCCCCTAGGGGCGAGATCCAGCACTTTCTGGGGCAAAATCCGGCCGTAGGCAACCACCGCTACCACATCCGGCTGCAAAGCCGCCAACTGCGCCACAGTCTCTTCCTCCCGGAAATTCTCCGGTTGAAATACGGGAATATTATGGGCCAGCGCCACCTCTTTGACAGGAGAAAAGACCATCTTCATTCCCCGTCCCTTGGGTCTGTCCGGCTGGGTATAAACACCGACAACATCAAAATTGTCTGCCAATATTTTCTTTAAGCAGGTTGCCGCGATGTCCGGCGTACCCATAAATACCACCCGCATAGGCGCCTCCTAATATTTTACTCCTGAAAAGCCATCAATTCCTCTTCTGTCAGCAGGCGTTCCATTACCTGCGTATAGATAATGCCGTCCAAATGGTCCAGTTCATGGCAGAAGCAACGGGCGGTCAGTTCCTCACCCTCGGCTTCAAACCAGTTACCGTTCCGATCCTGGGCACGAACCTTGGCATAGTAAGGCCGTTTCACCAGACCGTACTTTCCTTCAACACTCAAACAGCCCTCAGGACCTTCCTGTTCGCCGTCTGTTTCCAGTAAGGTGGGGTTAATCAGTTCCAGAATCTCCTCGCCGGTATCCACCAGCACTACACGACGCAAAATGCCCACCTGGGGCGCTGCCAGTCCGACACCGCCGGAGTCCAGCAATGTCTCCCGCATATCGTCCAGCAAACGGAACAGTTTATTGTCAAAGTTTTCCACCGGTTTGCAAACTTTATGCAATGCCGGATTCTTATCGCTTAAAATTCTACGAAGTCCCATAGTTTTTCCTCTCTATTCAAATCCGTTCACATCAATAAATGCCGACACGCCCCGGTTCTCCCTGTCCTGAGAGAATTGCCGCAGCAGGTGCGCCAACAGCAGCCGCAAAGGCCTGCTCATTTT
>JAFXBH010000092.1 GCA_017521875.1 Oscillospiraceae bacterium | reverse complement strand
TTCATAACTGCCTTATAGGCGGCGTCTACGCCTTCCTGCAAAGCCTGTGCCCACAGCAAACCGTCACAGACGGCAGCACCCTTCAGTTTCCGGGAAATGCCCCGCAGCAGCAGGGACAGGATCACGCCGGAGTTACCTCTTGCGCCCCGGAGCATAGCGGATGCGGCAATGGCGGCAGCCTTCTCCAAATTGGGGTTGTCAGCCTTCCGCAGATCAGCGGCGGCGGCGTTGATGGTCATAGACATATTGGTACCGGTATCGCCATCCGGCACAGGGAACACATTCAGTTCGTTAAGTTTCTGCTTGTTTATTTCAATAGAAGCAGCCGCACTGATCATCATTCTGGAAAAATCAGCGCCGTTGATTGTATGCTTCAATGGTCCTTACCTCCGTAACCTTTTTAACCGATTTAACCAATCTTAATGGCATCGATATACACATGCACGGCCCGCACTTTTGTGCCGGTGCATTTGGTAACCATATACCGCACTTCGTCGATAATGGCTCTGGCAACGGCATTGAGATTGACACCGTCACCTACCATCACATGCAGGTCAATGGAGATGGAACGATCTTCGTGGAAAGTCACCTTCACGCCCTTGGCCATAGATTCCCGCCGCAGCAGATGATACAGTCCGTCGGAAATGGAACGGGCAACCATACCTTTCACGCTCATACAGTTGATAGCGGCAGTACCGGCAATGTCGGCGTAAACATTGCCGCTGACATTCACAACACCGCTTGTAGTGTTTTGACGGATCATAAATCAATACCTCCTAATCTCAGTGGTTAAACCATGCTTTCTTCCCAGCATTCGGGAGCGGTCAGGCCCATCATTTTCACAACGGTGGGTGCTACATTGGCCAGGCCGAAAGCGCCATCTTTCACAGTCCATGTCCGGGACTGGTCGTAAATAATAAAGGGAACAGGATTCAAAGAGTGGGCAGTCCGCACAGAGGTTTTGCCCTTCTTGGTTTCGGTCATCTGATCGGCGTTGCCGTGATCAGCGGTGATCAGTACGGTGTAGCCGTACTTGTCGGCAGCATCCAAAATGGCCTTCAGACCGTTATCTACACATTCCATAGCATACACAACTGCCTCCATTACGCCGGTGTGACCCACCATATCGCCGTTGGGGTAGTTGCACCGCAGGAACTGGAACTTGCCGGATGCCATAGCGGCAACCATCTTCTCGGTGATCTCTTTGGATTTCATGGCAGGAGCCTGCTCAAAGGGAATCACATCGGAGGGGATCTCCTCGTAAACTTCCAGGTCTTCGCAGACCTTGCCGGAACGGTTGCCGTTCCAGAAATAGGTCACATGGCCATACTTCTGGGTCTCGGACAGGGCGTACTCATGGATACCGGCCTGGCACATCCCTTCGGTGAGGGTGTTGGTGATCACAGGGGGCTGCACCAGATAGTTTTCGGGAATGTTCAGGTCGCCGTCGTATTGGAGCATACCGGCAAACTTTACGCCGGTGTAGTCGCCTCGGTCAAACTTGTCAAAGTCCTTGCGATCGAAAGCAAGGCTGATCTCTTGCGCCCGGTCGCCACGGAAGTTAAACAGAACAACGCTGTCGCCGTTGGCGATCTTAGCCACAGGCTGGCCGTTACGAGCCACTACAAAAGCAGGCAAGTCCTGATCAATCACACCGGTTTCAGCCCGATAAGTCTCAATGGCTTCTGCGGCGGAAGTGAACTGACGGCCGATGCTCTGCACATGGGTTCTCCAGCCATTTTCCACCATTGCCCAGTTGGCTTCGTACCGGTCCATAGTTACCTGCATACGGCCTCCGCCGGAAGCGATGGCGTAGTCACAACCATCGGTGTTCAGTTCTTTCAGCACATTCTCCAGCATCTCCACATATTCCAGCGCAGAGGTGGCAGGCACATCACGGCCGTCCAGCAGAATGTGGCAGTAAGCCTTCTTCACGCCGGTAGCGTGAGCAGCCTTCAGCAGAGAGATGAGATGGTGAATGTTGGAGTGAACATTGCCATCGGACAGAAGGCCCATAAAGTGCATAGCCTTGCCGGACTTAGCGTTCTCCACCAGATCCACCCAGGTAGCGGATGCAAACAGGGTGCCGTTTTCGATGGACTCGCCTACCAACTTTGCGCCCTGAGAGTATACCTGACCGCAGCCGAGGGCGTTGTGACCTACCTCGGAGTTGCCCATATCTTCATCACTGGGCAAACCGACGGCAGTGCCGTGGGCTTTCAGGTATGTATGGGGACAAGTAGCCAGCAAATGATCCAATGTGGGAGTCTTTGCAACAACCACAGCATCACCGCTGCCGCCGTCGCCCTTGCCAACACCGTCCATAATGACCAAAACAATCGGTTTCTTCATAAGAAAAATTCCTCCGGAATCAATATATACAGATTTTTGCATTCTATCAGCCATACTATTTTACATCATTTTTGCCAAACTTACAACT
>JAFXBH010000091.1 GCA_017521875.1 Oscillospiraceae bacterium | reverse complement strand
TTATACAACATGCTGCAGATCCGTGATGTGAAAGTAAGTGCGCATGTAAAGTGTATTGCTACTGCGGAAGAGGTGAAAGAAAAATCTGTAGATGAACTGGATGCATTGCTGGACGAGGCATTCTCTTTTGATAATTTTGCTTGGCAAAGAGACCAAAAAGTTTCTATTGATGTTCCGTTCAGAGCAGACGGATTACACCGGATTCTATACAAGTGCCCCGCCTGCGGCAAAGAAAACTCCATGGAGGGGAAAGGAACCCAACTTACCTGCCATGCTTGCGGTAAACAGTGGGAGATGGATGAATACGGGCAAATGCAAGCAATAGACGGGACAACAGAGTATCCCCACATTCCGGATTGGTACGAATGGCAGCGTGCCTGTGTTCGTAGAGAATTGGAAGCGGGCACTTATCTGCTGGATACGGATGTGGATATTGCTGTGCAGGTCAACCTGGATGGCGTATGTAAAATTGGAAAAGGGCGTTTGGTGCATAATATGGATGGTTTCCATTTGACAGGTGCAGGTGGGAAACTGGATTATCACCAAGGAGCAACGGCATCACATACGCTATATTCCGATTACTATTGGTATGAAATCGGTGATGTGATCGGGATTGGGAATACCGAGTTTTCATATTTCTGTTTTCCCGGCAAAGATGTATCTGTAACAAAAGTCCGCCTGGCAACAGAAGAATTGTACAAAATAAAGCGCACAAAACGACATATGCGCGAAAACTGAAACAATAAAAATAGCCGCGGTTTGAAACCTGCGGCTATTTTTGGTTATGAAATCAGTTGTTATCAAATGCGGAATTGCGAAGTTCGGATTTCAAATCACGGGACATCAAAGTGCGGATCGCTTCAGAAATCTCCACTCTTCCGGAGACAACGGCATCTACTGTTTCTACAATGGGCATTTCCACATTGTATTTTTTGGATAAACTCAAGGCGGCGGGCAAGGCGTTTAACCCTTCTACGACCATACCTACCTGCCGGGTTGCTTCCTCTACGGGAATTCCCTGACCCAACAGCATACCGCAGCGGTTATTACGGCTGTGCATACTGGTGGCAGTTACAATCAAGTCGCCAATGCCGGCCAAACCGCCAAATGTGGTCTCACGGCAACCAATGGCTGTACCCAATCTGGAGATCTCGGCAATACCACGTGTGATCAGCGCTGCTTTTGCATTGTCGCCGCAGCCCAGACCGGTGGCAATGCCGGAGGCGAGTGCGATAACATTCTTGAGTGCACCACACAGTTCTACGCCCAACACATCATCGTTGGTGTATACGCGCATGCAACCGGTAGTAAATACTTTTTGTACGAACTCCGCTGCCTGTGCATCTTTGCTTGCAGAAACGATAGTTGTAGGCAAATCACGGATAACTTCTTCTGCATGGGTAGGGCCGGACAGGGCAACCATCTTGACAGCAGGATTTTGTAATTCGTCTTCAATGATCTGCGTCATGGTGAATAACGTGGTCGGTTCGATACCCTTTGCAACATCGACGATGATCTGATCATCTTTGATATAGGGGGCTGCTTTTTTGGCAGTAGATCTGACAAAGGGGGAAGGAACTGCAAACAGCAGAATGCTTTTGTTTTCACATACGGTTTGTATGTCTTTTGTATAGACCAACTGTTCGGGCAATTCAATATCCGGCAGATTAGGATGTCTGCGTGTCTGAGAGAGATCGTCGATCTCTTTTTCAATAGCGGACCAGACGGTTACATCGTGTCCTGCATTACTTAACATTCTTGCCAGTGCCATACCCCAGGTACCTGCACCTAAAACTCCGATACGAATAAAGTTTGACAAGGGATATTCTCCTTTTCAACTCTGTTTTTAGAATACTGGAATCTGTTGTGATTCGATCCCTTAGTTCAGTTATATCATAAAAAATTAAAAGAGTAAATATGATAGAGGATTCTACGAAAATTGTTTACATGAAAAGTAGAAAGGACATTTCAGATACAAATGTTTATTGACAGAAAAGTTGGGAAATAGTAGCATGATAATATATATATCTTTAAAATAGGAGTGTTTTCTTATGAATCGTTTGGAAGGTAAAGTTGCTATTAT
>JAFXBH010000090.1 GCA_017521875.1 Oscillospiraceae bacterium | reverse complement strand
TGCAATATGCAGTTTGGCGGAAACGACCAATGGAGCAATATGCTGGGTGGTACGGAGCTCATCCGTAAGAAGCTGGGCAAGGATGCCCATGCCATGACCATCACGCTGCTGCTCAATTCCGAGGGTAAGAAAATGGGTAAGACTGCATCCGGTGCAGTTTGGCTGGATCCCAATAAGACCACACCCTTTGATTTCTACCAGTACTGGCGAAATGTGGAAGATGCCGATGTGCTCAAGTGCATTCGTATGCTGACCTTCCTGCCTTTGGAGCAGATCAATGAGATGGATAGTTGGAAAGATGCCCAACTGAACACTGCCAAGGAAATCCTGGCATATGAACTGACCAAATTGGTACATGGTGAAGACGAGGCAGATAAGGCGCAGGCTGCTGCAAAGGCTCTGTTTGCCGGTGGCGGTGACGATTCCAATATGCCCACTACCCAGATTGCTGCTGACCAGTTGGTGGACGGCAAGATCGGCATCCTGAATTTGATGGTTGTCTGCGGTCTTGCGCCTTCCAATAAGCAGGCTCGGCAACTGGTGGAGCAGGGCGGTGTGCTTGTCAACGATGAGAAAGTTCCCTCTGCACAATTTGCAGTGACGGAAGAGATGCTGAAAGAGGGCGTCAAGATCCGTAAGGGCAAGAAAGTTTTCCACAAGGCTGTTTTGGCCTGAGTTATAAGATAAATTAAGCGGTGTTGAATTTCAGCACCGCTTAATTTACTGGACTTTTGACAATATTTGTAATATAATACCCTTACAAAAAGATATGCTTGGAGGTTTCCCTATGAAACTAAACACCAAACGCACCATCTATGTAGGCTTTGCGTTTTTTTTGATCTTGGCATTCTGGCAGGCCTACGATAGCATTATTCCCTTGATCCTGACTAATAAGTTCGGTATGTCTCAGTTCTGGTCCGGTGTCATTATGGCGCTGGATAATATTCTTGCGCTGTTTTTGCTGCCTTTGTTCGGCACGCTGTCCGATAAGCATAAGGGTAAGAGCGGCCGCCGCACACCTTTTATCCGTGTGGGCACGATTGCCGCCATTGTACTGCTTGTAGCCCTGTCCTTTGCGGATATGATGCAACTGAAGAACATCGAAAAGGTTTCTGTTGTGGATGATCCTGCCGCCCTTGGTGTAATTTATGACACGCAGGCTGACAAGCAGATTGTGAAACCCAATAAAGAGACTGCCACGCTGAAAGAGGAATATTTTGTTCTTTCCGAGGAAATCTCTCGGGAGGATTTTGTAAATATTAAGTCTGTCATCAAGGATGAAAACGGCAAGAATATTACCAATTCCGATTATGTGGATTATGTAGTGCCGGCTCGACAGGCATATATATGGCAGCAGACTGCCGGAAATCCCCAGGCGTTGATTGTGTTTGTGGCAATCCTGTTGCTGCTCTTGATCGCTATGGCGATCTTCCGTTCTCCGGCAGTTGCGCTTATGCCGGATGTAACGCCGAAACCTTTGCGCAGTAAGGCAAATGCAATTATCAACCTGATGGGTTACACCGGTGGTATTCTGGTGCTGGTACTGGGTAAGGTATTTGCTACTGATGCCACAAAGAATGCGCTTATGAGTTATTTTGGCTATTTCTGCGCAGTTGGCGCACTGATGTTGGTGGCGCTGATTATTTTCCTGATCAAGGTAAAAGAACCGGCCTGGGTTGGGGAAATGCATGATGTATCCTCTGATGTGCAGTCTGAGGAAAAACAGGAAAACAAGGCTAAACGGAAACTTTCCAAAGGCGAAAAACTATCCTTGATTTTGCTGCTGGCATCTGTGATTTTGTGGTATTTTGGTTACAATGCAGTGAGCAGTAAGTATAGTGTGTATGCTTCCAACCGCTTGGGCAAGGACTTTAATATGACATTGATGATCGGCACGGGCGCTGCTATTATCTCCTTTGTTCCTGTGGGCATTCTCTCCTCCAAAATCGGTAGAAAGAAAGCCATTCTCATTGGTGTTGCCCTTCTGGCCGCAGCCTTTACTGCAGCACAATTTGTAACGGCTCAGACGCCTGTTGCTCTGATGATCGGCGTGTTTGTGCTGGCTGGTTTTGCGTGGGCTACCATTAATGTAAATTCTTTCCCAATGGTTGTAGAACTTTGCTCTGACGGCGATGTAGGTAAATACACCGGTTACTACTACACCGCATCTATGGCAGCCCAGACGCTGACGCCTATGGTCTCCGGCTTTTTGATGGATAAATTGGGTATGGGGGTTCTGTTCCCGTATGCGGCATTGTTTGTTGCAGGCTCCTTTGTGACCATGTTATTTGTGAAACACGGTGACAGTAAAGTAGAAGCCAAAAAGGGACTGGATGCCTTTGATGTGGAGGATTGACGGAGCATATGCCGGTTATCGTTGGAATTGCGATTGCAGGACTGCTTTTCCTTTTGATGGTTAGTGGTAGGCATGGCCACCCGGGGTTGCAGGCTCTCCGAGGTCGGTACTATGCCCATCGCGGTCTCCATAGTCCGGCCGTGCCGGAAAACAGTCTAGCGGCCTTTCGGGAGGCCAAGGACGCAGGTTATGGCGTGGAACTGGATCTTCATTTGATGAAAGACGGAAATCTTGCTGTCATTCATGATTCTTCCTTGTTGCGTACCGCTGGGGTAGATTTACTTGTGGAGGATCTGACTGCGTCTGAACTGGCGAAGTATCATCTTGGAGATACAGAGGAACATATTCCGTTGTTTTCACAGGTGCTGGAACTATTCAATGGTGAAGAACCTTTAATCGTAGAACTGAAGAGCCACAATAATAATCACAAGGCGTTGTGTCAGGCTGCCTGTGATCTGCTGGAAACCTACAACGGCAGTTACTGTGTGGAGTCTTTTGATCCAAGATGCATTTTGTGGCTTCGGAGGAATAAACCCAATATGATTCGGGGTCAACTGACGGAAGATTTTTGTAAAACGGATAACAAACTTCCGTGGATTGTAAAATTTGCAATGAAGCACCAATTATGTAATATTTTTATCCGTCCTGATTTTGTTGCATATAAATTTGAACACAGAAAAACCGTCAGTAATTTTCTGTGCAGGAAAATTTGGGGCGTGCAGGGTGTTAGTTGGACAATCCGCAATCAGGAAGATTTTGACACGGCCGTTAAGGAAGGCTGGATTCCTATATTTGAAAACTTCAAACCATAAAAAAAGACCCCATTTGGGGTCTTTTTTTATGCAAAAAATCGCTGGATTTGTAATAGATGTTCTTTTGTCGGACGACACAATGGCAACCTGCATTCTCCGCAGTCATAGCCAATACATTGCATAGCGGCCTTGACCGGTATAGGATTTACTTCACAAAACAGCAGGTCAATACAAGGAAGCAGATGCCGCTGTAAAGCCGATGCGGTATCATAATTCCCGGATAAAGCGGCATCACACATTGCCTGCGTTTCGGTTGGAAACACATTGGAAACCACAGATATAACACCTTTGGCACCATTTGCAATGGCTGGAACAATCAGATCATCATTTCCTGTCCATACTGTGAAGTCTGGACCACAGGCGATTTGAATTCTGGCTATTTTGGTAATATCATTGCTGGCTTCCTTTACACCGACAATGTTAGGTATTCTGGAAAGCCGTTGATAGACGGAAACAGGTATATCTACACCTGTTCTAGTGGGAACATTATATAGAATTATGGGAAGACTTACAGAATGCGCGATTGCAAGGTAATGTGCATATAGACCTTCTGGTGTTGCTTTGTTGTAATACGGACTGACTACTAATAACGCATCAACGCCGGCATGTTCAGCGGCAATACTTAGTGCAATAGCATGTTCGGTAGAATTAGTACCTGTTCCTGCAATTATGGTGCAGTTATTGCCTACAAATTGTTTGCATCTATGAAACAGTTCGATTTTTTCGTCATCTGAAAGAGTAGGGGACTCTCCCGTTGTGCCGGCAATCACGATCGCAGATACACCGGCATCCATTTGTCTGCGAAGAAGCAGATCTACCAGCGGATAGTTTACTTTCCCGTTTATAAACGGAGTCACCAAAGCGTTACAGACCCCGGTAAACAATGATTCACCCATTGAAACACACCTCCAACACAGTTTATGCCGGATCGCAATGTTTTGCGTGTTGCAAATTGCGTGAAAATCGTCTATAATCTAAAAGATAAAAACATTTGGAGGGTATTTGTTTGAAAACCCGAGATTTTTGGTATGATTTACCGGAGGAACTGATCGCTCAGACCCCTTTGGAGAAACGGGACACATCCCGGCTGCTGGTGTTGGATCGGAAGACCGGTGCAATAGAACACCGTCATTTTTATGATATTTTGGATTACCTCAATCCCAATGACTGCTTGGTTATGAACGATTCCCGTGTACTTCCGGCCAGACTTTTAGGAAACCGTCCCACAGGCGGCGCGGTGGAACTTCTGCTACTGAAGGACTTAGGTAATAAGCGGTGGGAGTGCCTGGCAAAACCCGGCAGAAAACTGCAGGAGGGTCAGCAGGTCATCTTCGGCAACGGCAAACTGAATGCCACCATCGTTGATGTAAAAGAAGATGGCAATCGTATCGTGGAGTTTGCCTATGAAGGCATTTTTCTTGAAGTTTTGGAAGCGTTGGGAAAAATGCCCCTGCCGCCTTATATTAAAGAAGAATTACAGGACCAAGAGCGATATCAAACAGTGTATTCCCGGGAGGTTGGATCTGCCGCAGCCCCCACTGCAGGACTCCATTTTACCACTGAACTGCTGCAGAAGATCCGGGATAAGGGTATTAAAACGGCCTTTGTAACCTTACACGTAGGTTTGGGCACATTCCGTCCCGTGAAAGCAGAAGAAATTTCTGAACATCATATGCATTCTGAGTTTTGTATGATCAGCCGGGAAACGGCAGATATTTTGAACGAAACCAAACGCACCGGCGGCAGAATTATCTGCGTTGGAACTACCTCTTGCCGTACTTTGGAGTCCCTTGCCAATCCTGACGGCAGTTTTGAAGAAAAGTCAAAGTGGACGGATATATTCATTTATCCCGGTTATACATTTAAGGCGATGAATGGCCTGATCACCAATTTTCACCTGCCGGAAAGTACATTGGTGATGCTGGTATCCGCATTTGCCGGCCGGGAACATGTGCTGGCAGCCTATCAGCAGGCGGTGGAAGAGAGATACCGTTTTTTCTCGTTTGGCGACGCGATGTTCATCGTTTAAAGGATAAAACTGTAGGGGCGAACTGTGTTCGCCCGCGGGCGTTCACAGAACGCCCCTACGAATAATTATTCGATATCATATAAGCCGTAAATTACGGCGATGCGATGTGTA
>JAFXBH010000089.1 GCA_017521875.1 Oscillospiraceae bacterium | reverse complement strand
GCGTAGTATCCAGGGTAATGGCGCAGTTATCCTTGGTGACACCACCGCCGCTGATAATATCCACATTCAGGGCGATTTCCTTCACCTTCTCTACCTTTACCAACAAACTAACCACGTCCACATTGGTAGTCACCAGATTCTTGGTATCCACAGGATTATCCTGATCATCGCACAGGGTGTACTGATACTCTCCCACAACACTCTTGGTCTGGCCGGTCAGATCGACGGAAATAACGGCCTTCTCGATATTTTCCATAATCGAGCCGGGGCCGATCACTTCAATACCGGTATTGTTCAGTTGGGCATTTTCAATATCGGCGATATATCCCTCCGGAACAGAACTCTCACCGTAGTCCAGCACGACAGGAATCACCTTTCTGACACGGTTTTCCACCTTCAGGGTAATCATATCCGTACTACTGCTCTGCACCGCAACTTCCGTGGGGTTTACATTGCCGGGATAAGCAATATTATAACTCAAACTGTGGGTGCCGGGCTGTTCAATGTTGGCCAGGTTGATCAGCACATTGATGTTGGATTCGTTCAGGTCATTCAATGTGGCGCGGTCACTTTTCAGCGTCAGTGTCACATTGGGGTCTTCACTTACCACCATCAGTCCACGCTCTGTGAGAATATCCTTATTTTGCATTACCACGGGGATATCATAGTAGGTCTTTTCCGATTCGGGGCTCACCACTGTAATCACATACAGCCAAAGGCCGATGGCCACGATGGCGGCAAGGAGGATCTTCAATGCTTTATTTTTCATTTTCCTCTCCCCCTTTGTCCTTCTTCTGGAATTTTTGGTAAAGTTTGATGGCTCTGTCTGCAATGGTTGCCGGCTGAGAATCCTCATCAGGACACAGTTCGTTCCGCAGCAAACGCTCCAATGTCTGGGGCGCCAGGTGGCGCTTCAGTACGCCGCCTACTGCAACAGAGATGGCACCGGTCTCCTCAGAAACCACCACCACAACGGCATCGGATACTTCACTCATACCCACAGCCGCCCGATGCCGGGTACCCAAGTCCAAACTCAGACGATTGGTATCAGACAGAGGCAACACACAACCGGCGGCGGTAATCAGACCATCCCGGATGATCATTGCGCCGTCATGGAGAGAGGCCTTGGGGAAGAAGATATTCCGGATCAGTTGCTCGGAAACCT
Source organism: Oscillospiraceae bacterium (assembly GCA_017521875.1). Lineage (GTDB taxonomy): Bacteria > Bacillota > Clostridia > Oscillospirales > Oscillospiraceae > Faecousia. Next base: position 3,438 of record JAFXBH010000089.1, on the reverse strand, counting down.
TACCCTCAATCATAGTACCGGTTTTGAAATACTCGTCCAACCGGTTGTCCCGGGCAAAAACGATCAATGCACCAATCCGCTCCCGGCTCATCACCTCACAGGCGTGTACCGTCTGGGCGATCATCAGCACTGCCTCTTGCTGCGGCTTATGGGTGCCGATCAGGCTTTTTAATTTTACATTGCTCAGGTGATCCAGCATACGGCGCAGTTCCGGCTGGAACAAAACCACCAACGCCAGCAAACCAACTGTCAGCACCTGAGAAAACAGATAACTCAAGGTATGAAGTTTTAAGGCGTCTGTCAGCCAAGACATAACAATGATGACACCAGCCACCCAGGCAATCCGGGCTGTTCCCGTAGAGCGGAACATGGGCAGTAATTTATAAATCAGGAAGGCGACCAAAATAATATCCAAATAATCCGACCAGCGCATTTCCTGAATTTGCACCCAAATCGACTCCAACATTCCTATCAACGCCCCTCTTTCTTTTCTTTTTTCTATCGGACTATGCCGCTTGTTTTCCATTTGCGGTATAGTCTGCCTATTATCTATTCTATTATAGCGGATTGGCCTGATGATAGCAAGAGTTATTCACAATTTTTTTACGATTGGGTGGTCAATTTCTTTGCCGCCAGAAGCAGTTCCCCTGTCTGCCAGGGGGCGGCATCGTGGCCGAAACTAATACGGACTGTACCGGATTCCAATGTGCCGGCACTTTCATGGGCAAGCGGGGCGCAATGTAGGCCGGCACGCACGGCAACTTTATTCTTTCCCAGTATTTCCGCGGCTTCCTCGCAGTCCATATTGGGCGTAAAGGAGACCGTTCCTCCTTGATGCTCTCCCATAAACACCCGGAATCCCAATTTCTCCAATCCCCTGCCGCAGCGGGTCATTTCCCGATATTCTGCAGCAAAGATATCCTCCGTCCCCCGTCGTTTGATATAGGTCATACCGGCTGCAAGTCCTGCAATTCCCGGCACATTTAATGTTCCCGCCTCTGCCACATCCGGCAGAAAATCCGGCATTTCCCTGCTGATAGACATACTGCCGGTGCCTCCCTGCAGCAACGGCAACGGTTCTCTTCCACATAGCAGCAAACCTGTTCCCTGAGGGCCCAGCAGGCCTTTGTGCCCCGGCATTGCAATAAAGTCTGCGCCCAGCGATTCCATAGAGATGGGCAGCGAACCGGCCGACTGCGCAGCATCTATAATGAACGGTACGCCGTATTGTCTGCACAGGGCGCTGATTTCGCGCACCGGCAGAATATAGCCAAACACATTAGATACATGGGTAAAAACTGCCACATCTACCCCTTTTCTCAAAGCGTCTTCAAACTGTTCCAATGTATCCGTCCAGTCGAACAGTTTTCTTCCGGCTACCATGACCTTGGCCTGTCGGGCATACAGAGGTCTGGTTACCGCATTGTGTTCAAATCCGGAGATCACCACCCTGCTTCCCGGTTTTACCAGGGTATTCATGGCAATATTCAGGCCGTGGGTACAATTTGCCGTCATAATCACCTGCTCCGGTTGGCAATCAAACAGTTCCGCAGCACATTCCCGGCAGCGCAACACCGTTTTAGCCGCAGTCATGGCGGCAGTATAGCCGCCACGACCTGGGTTAGCGCAATTCTCCATTGCACAGCGCACTGCCCGGTACACGCTCTCCGGTTTGTGAAAAGATGTGGCACCGTTATCCAGGTAAGTCATAACCGCAGTTCCTCCGGTCCACCGTTATCTCCAATAGAATAGGCTTTTCGGAACGAGATACCCGCCTGCCGCAGCAATGCCGATGCCGCCAAAATTTCTCCGCAATCCAGCCGCAGGCTATATCCGCAGCCCTTCTCTTCCATCCATTTAGGCGTCCTCTGCAGTGTACAATCCACTCCTGAGCGGCGCAAAATCTCCTCTGCCCGTTGGACGGGAGTGACCGATCGGAAGGTAAACATACATTTTTTCATAGCGAAACCCTCCTGAGACAATTTATGTTCAGGAGGGTTGTTTTGTGTTGTATTTTAGATATATCAGCGGCGCTCCAGCAGACACACCGCGTGGCAGGCCATACCGCTGCCGTCGCCGGTGAAACCCAAATGTTCTTCAGTGGTGGCTTTCACATTCACTTGTGAAGTTTCTACACCAAGTGTTGCTGCAATATTTTGCTGCATTTGCGGAATATAGTCTTTCAGTTTTGGCTTTTGGGCAATCATAGTCACATCCACATTTTCTACCCGGTAACCGGCTGCCCCGATTTTTTCTGACACTACTGTCAGTAATTTCAAAGAATCTGCGTCCTTATAGGCAGGATCTGTATCAGGGAAGTGTCTGCCAATATCCCCAAGGCCTGCTGCGCCCAGCAAAGCATCAGAGACTGCGTGAAGCAGCACATCTGCATCGGAGTGGCCGAGCAAACCCTTTTCATAGGGGATTTTTACGCCGCCCAGTATCAGATTCCGACCTTCTGTCAGCCGGTGTACATCGTATCCGTGTCCGATTCTCATTGCATTTCCTCCAGTAGTAATGCGGCAATTTTCAGATCCATAGGGGTAGTGACCTTGATGTTCCGCTCGTCCCCCTCCACGATCTTTACAGACATACCTATACGCTCCACTGCAGAGCAGTCGTCCGTGATGGCAGCGTTGTCTTTCTTTGCCTTCTCCAGAGCCACTGTCAATAAGTCGATATCAAACACCTGCGGGGTTTGAACGGCCCGAAGTTGCTCTCTTTCCGGGGTGGTACTGACCACACCCTGACGCACGATCTTTACTGTATCTTTTACCGGAATACCAGGCGCCGCGGCTCTATAGGTATGGGCCGCGCGAACCGTTCTGTCGATCACCTGAGCGCTGACAAGAGGTCTTGCGCCGTCCTGAATGGCGGCCAGTTTAACCTTTTTGGACAAGGCATTCAGACCGTTTCGTACTGACTGTGGGCGGTCTGCGCCACCGGCAACCACGGCTGTTACTTTGACGTAATCTGCGCACAAGCGGGTGATTTCCTCTATGAGATCTTCCCGGGTCACTACCACAATTTCCCGAATAGCGTCGCAAGTGTTAAAGGCACGGACTGTCCGGACGATCATAGGCTCGCCGTTCAGGTCTGCCATCACCTTATCAATGCCGCCCATACGGGAAGCCGTTCCTGCCGCCACGATCACCGCGCCGCAGTACTGCAGGGGCAATATCTTTCGGATTCCGTTGGCAATGGCGGAAATGTTCATATTATAACTCCTTAATCAGTTTCTTAAAGTACTCGCCCCGAACCATAAAATTCTTAAACTGGTCAAAGGCAGCCGACGCGGGACTCATCAGCACCACATCTCCGGACACAGCATCGGCTGCTGCGGCTTTTACGGCTGCGGTAAAATCGTCGCAATCTATGATCTCCGGATTGCCTGGGGTATAGTCGGGCGCATTTTCCACTGCCCGGCGAATCTGGTCT
>JAFXBH010000088.1 GCA_017521875.1 Oscillospiraceae bacterium | reverse complement strand
TTATAGACCACAATCACCGAACCTGCAAGCAGAATCAGCGTGGTGATCACACTGCCGATGACGGAATACCGGGTGTATCCGTAAGTGTAAACTCCATCCGGCTGCCGTTTGCTCTTCTTTTCCAGGAAATAAGAAATGCCAATACTGGCCGCATCGCCTATATCGTGAATGGCATCAGAAATAATCGCCACGCTGCCGGTAAAAATGCCGCCGAAAAACTCAAAAACGGAAAACGCCAGATTCAAAAGAAAGGCAATGAGAATATTCTTTTCACTTTTCACAGAATTCCTCCTTTTATTGGAACAATGATAGCCTATTCCCATTCCAAGATCATTATACTCTTTACAGTTTTTCCGCAATCTGAAAAATCAGTTGCTCCGTCTTTTCCCAGCCCAGGCAAGGATCGGTAATGGATTTGCCAAAGGTGTGTTCGTGAACACCCTGGGCGCCGTCCTCCAGGTAACTTTCGATCATCAGCCCCTTCACCAGGCGCTTGATGTCCTCATTCTGGTTGCGGCTGCGGACAACATCCTTGGCGATGCGAATCTGCTCCAGATACTGCTTGCCCGAGTTGTTATGGTTGGTATCTACAATGACAGAAGGATTCATAAGACCGGATTCGCCATACAATTCGCTGACCCGCAGCAGGTCTTCATAATGGTAGTTGGAGATGCTTCTGCCAGCGTAATCCACATATCCCCGCAGAATGGCGTGGGCGCATGGATTCCCCTCACTCTCCACCTCCCAGCCACGGTAAATAAACATATGACCGGACTGGGCGGCTGCAATAGAATTCATCATCACCGTCAAATCACCGCTGGTGGGATTTTTCATACCTACCGGCACTTCAATACCACTGGCTGTAAGTCGATGCTGCTGATTCTCCACAGACCGGGCGCCCACCGCTACATAAGAAAGAAGATCCGAAAGATAACGGTAGTTTTCCGGATAGAGCATTTCATCGGCACAAGAGAAGTCATAGTCCCGCAACGCAGTCATATGCAGTTCACGAATGGCAACAATGCCCTTATACATATCCGGCTTTCCGTCCGGATTGGGTTGATGGAGCATTCCTTTATACCCATGACCGGTAGTCCGGGGCTTATTGGTGTAGATCCGTGGAATTACTATAATCTTGTCTGACACCTGATCCGCCACTTTCCGCAACCGGGAGATATACTCCAATACCGATTCGCTGTGGTCAGCAGAACAAGGGCCTATGATCAGCAGAAATTTATCAGATACGCCGTTAAAAACCGCTCTGATTTCCGTGTCTCGTACTTCTTTGATTTTCTCCATTCTCTCGCTGAGAGGGAATTCTTCCTTAACATCTTTGGGAATGGGAAGTTTTCGTTGGAACATCATACCCATTAGGAAATCACCTCATTTTTTACTTTCATATACCGCAACGCCTAATTGCTTCAGTTTTTCAAAAAAATCCGGAAAACTCTTCCGTACAGCCTGAGCGCCTTCGATCTGTCCGCCGGTTAGCATCAAAAGCACCGCCAAAGACATCACGATGCGGTGGTCATTGTGGCCTTGCAGTACCCTGTCCGGCGCATGAAAGTCCACCGGTATAACGGTAACGGTATTTTCCTCCACCGCAACTTTGACACCGAAAGCGGCCAGTTCCCGGGACATTGCTTCTGCCCGGTCACTCTCTTTCATTTTCAATCTGCCTGTGCCTGTAAATACACCGCCATTCTTCGCAGCCGCCACCGCAAACAACACAGGGCCCAAGTCCGGGCAATCGGAAATATCAATTTCAGGCGTACCGACAGAAAGACTTTGTATATGCTTTGTATAGACCTTGTCCCCCTGCAGACTATCTTCCCGGAGACCCTGCACTGCAACATTGGATCCCAATGCATTCATTGCGCCATAAAAGGCCGCACCGGAATAGTCCCCTTCTACCGTCATATCCCCAGCCATATAACGCTGGCTGCCGGGAATGAAGAGGGTCGTGTTATCCTGCCAGAAGGCAGACACACCAAATGCTTTCAGTGCCTGTAGCGTAAGGTCAATGTAACTTCTGCTCTCCACCGGTGTGGTAATCTGAATCCGGCTGTCCTGCATTGTCAAGGGCAGTGCAAACAGCAGGCCGGTGATAAACTGACTGCTGATATTGCCGGGGATTTGGAATGTGCCGCCGGTCAGGTTTCCCTTTACCTGCAAATGCCGGTCACCTAAGGAAAACCCATAGTTTTTTTCCCTGCACAACTGCTCATACACGCCCAAGGGCCGTGACAGCAATTTTTCCGTACCGGTAAAAGAAACATTCTGACCACATAGCAGCGCCAGGGGAATCAAAAATCGCAGCGTACTACCGCTTTCCCGGCAGCAGAGAGCCTGGGCAGGCATTGCTTTCCGCAGATCAGTGCCCATAATCGTCACCGTATCTCCATCTACGGTACAGGATGCGCCTAATGCCCGGAGACAGTCGATGGTTGCCAGAATATCTTCATTATACGCCAGTCCCCGAATACGGCTGGTACCCTCTGCAAGACCTGCGCAGATCAACAACCGGTGAGCCACGCTTTTAGAAGGAGGCGCCATCACTGAACCATTGGCTTTTCCGGGACGGATCGTAACATTCATACTTTCTTCTCCACTAAAATATCAATGGCTTCCAGATAGCCGGCGAAGCCCTTGCCTGTAACCGTTGCCACGCAGGCAGCGCGAATGTAACTTTTTTGACGGAAGTCTTCCCGCTCCTCCACTTTGGAGATATGCACCTCCACTGTAGGGATGGAGACGGACTTCACTGCGTCTAACAGCGCAATGCTGGTATGGGTGTAGGCGCCGGGATTGATCACAATGCCGTCTACTCCCGCAAAGTAGGCCGCCTGAATCCGGTCTACCAACGCGCCTTCGTGATTGGATTGGTAAAATTCCACGGCAATCTTCTTCTCATTGCAATAGGCCTGAATTTGATTGCACAAATCCTCATAGGTACCCGCACCGTACAAGACAGGTTCCCGGATTCCCAGCATATTCAAATTCGGTCCGTTGATCACCAGAATATTCATTTCAAAAACTCCTTTTTCACCTGCTGTGCCGCAAAATCCGGTGTGTCATTGTTTGCAACAACCACATCTGCCGTGGCAATATAGGTGGAATAACGCTCATAATATCGCTTCAGAATGGCTTCTTTTGTAGACGACAACGGACGGTCCTCCGTGGGGAGCAGTTGCTCTACCGGCCGGTCCAGGAAGAAAATTCTGCCATTCATACGCAGAAGATCGATATTTTCTCCCTTCAGAATTGCTCCGCCACCGGTGGCAATCACGCTGCCGGTTTGGAACGCAATCTCCCGGATCACCGCAGTCTCTATCTCACGAAATGTCGCCTCGCCCTGCGTTGCAATGATTTGAGCCGGGGTCTTGCCGGTTTTTTCCATAACCAGCGCATCTGTATCCAGATATGGACGGCCCAGTTCATCTGCCAGCAATCGGCCGATGGTAGTCTTGCCGCTGCCCGGCATTCCGGTCAGAACAATATTTTCCTTGCCGATCTTGACGGCGTGATACACTGCCTCTGTGATAGAATCCGGATAACGGGTATCTAAAAAAATCTCTGAAGCCAGCACTGCCTGGCGAACCAACATATACAGTCCACCGGTGGCCGGCACACCCATACTGCGGGCTTTCAGAACAAATTCCGTCCGCAAAGGATTATAAATTGCATCAATCACACCGCAAAGATCAGGAAATAACGCCGGGTCGATGGGCATACCGCCCTCCCGGGAAAACATTCCCCGGGGTGTGGTATTGATCAGCACCTGGGCATCCAAATGTTTCTGCAGCACATCTTCATAGGTAAGCGCATCGGTTTTCGCGCTGCGGCTCACTTTCCATACAGATGCCGCACCCAGATGCCGGGCCACGGCCACAGCCGTTTTGGAAGTGCCACCTGTGCCCAAAATCAGAACCTTTTTTTCCTTCAGTTCAATGCCGGTCCGTTTGATCAAATCCGCCATACCGCCAAAGTCGGTATTGTATCCGTACAGTCGGCCATCCCGGTTGACAATGGTATTCACCGCTCCTATGGCAGCAGCAGTTTTATCCACCTCTTTTAAGTACGGAAGTACATCCTGTTTATAGGGAATGGTCACATTGATGGCCCGGAAATCCCTCTCTGTCATAAATGCATCCAGTTCACCCAGAGGGATCTCCTTCAGTTCATATATGTAGTCCTGCAACTGGCCATGGATCTCTTTCGAGAAACTATGGGTCAAATGCTCGCCAATACAGCCGTATTGCATAACTCAATCTTCCTTTGCAAAATAATCTGTGCCAAAACGGCCGGTCAGCATATCATACACCGCAATGGCCGTCACTGCGTCGATGACCACTCTCGCCCGATGGACAATAGCAGGGTCGTGGCGGCCGTGTATCTGCAGGTCTGCATTTTCTTTTCTGGCAATATCCACCGTCTGTTGGTTTTTTGCGATGGATGCCGTGGGTTTCACAGCGCAGCGGAAGATCACCGGCATACCGCTGGTGATGCCGCCGCCAATGCCGCCACCGTGGTTTGTGGTGGCAATGACTGCGCCGTCCTGATAACGCAGAGGATCGTTTGCCTGGCTGCCTTTCATATCTGCCAGGGCAAATCCATCTCCAAATTCTACGCCCTTTACTGCCGGAACAGAGAACAAAATATGGGACAACACACCCTCAAATGTATCGAACCAAGGCTCGCCTACGCCGGCAGGCAAACCGATAACTGCAGTTTCCAGAATGCCCCCTACGCTGTCACCGGCTGCTTTGGCTGCCAAAATGGCTTCCTGCATTTTGTCACCGGTTACAGAATCCAACACAGGGAACTCCGCTGCAGACAGGAATTGGATATCCTCATAGAAATCTGCAAAGGCACGGTCGGGAATGCCGGCACAACGGGAGATGTGCGTGCCGATAAAAATCCCCTTTGCCTGCAAAGCGCTATGGCAAATGGCACCGGCCGCCACCAATGCTGCAGTAATTCTGCCGGAAAAATGGCCACCGCCACGGGGATCCTGGTAACCGTGGTACTTGCACTGAGCCGGGTAATCTGCATGGCTGGGCCGCATCAGCGTTTCCATTTGGGCATAATCTCCGCTTTTGGTATCCCGGTTGGGAATCAGAATGGTCAGCGGTGTGCCGGTGGCTACCCCGTTGAATGCTCCGCTGATAATCTCAAATTGGTCTTTTTCATTTCTTGCGGTAGAAATCTCACCGCCGGGTTGTCTTAAATGCAGCATTCTACGGATATTTTCTTCATCCACAGGCAGGCCGGGGCAAAGTCCATCCAGCACAGCCCCGATTGCCGGGCCGTGACTCTCACCGAACAGGGTGACTGCCAGATTCTGACCAAAGGTGTTCTTCATATTACATTACCCCTTTTTACCAAAAAATGTCCAGACCGTTTCTTTCAGGTCCGCAATGGGCATAGAACGCAGTTCAAAGTCACCGGCTTTGGGCGCATATACCACGGTAATGGTATCCCCGGAGAGTTTTTTGTCGTGAGAAATTGCCTCCCACACTACCGCCGGATCTGCATCGCAGGCGGTGGGCAGACCCAACTTCTCCAAAACAGATTTCACTCTGGGACGAAGCGCATCGCTGCACATAGGGAGCATCCCCAGTGCCACACACTCTCCGTGATACAGACTATCCAGACCTGCGGCGGATTCAATTCCGTGACCGATGGTATGGCCGAAGTTCAGAACCCGGCGTAAACCGGATTCCTTTTCATCCGCCTGCACCACTGCTGCCTTAATTCGCAAAGAGGACGCAACAATCTCGTCTATGCAGGACAAATAATCCTCTGTCTCAAACAGGGTCAGCAGATTTTCGTCAAAAGTAACTGCCATCTTCACTGCTTCGGCCAGGCCGTTGGCAATCTGACGGGCGGGCAAGGTACTAAGCACCTCCGGGTCGATCAGCACGGCCTTGGGCTGATGGAATGCGCCCACGCAATTTTTGATGTTATCCAAATCAACGGCCACCTTGCCACCAACAGAAGAATCTACCTGAGACAGAACGGTAGTGGGAATGTTATAAAAATCAATGCCCCGCATAAAAGACGCTGCTACAAAACCCGCCAGGTCACCTACTACACCGCCGCCAACCGCCACCACGCAGTCTGTGCGGGTAAAACCGTTTTGCAGCATTGCACGACAAAGCATTTCAAAATTCTGCAAACTTTTGCTGCTCTCCCCCTGAGGGATTGTCACAATAACCGGTGCAGAACAGCGGCTGGCCACGGTTTCGGCATAGGCAGCAGGCACACCGCTGTCTGTGACAATCAGCACCTTGCGGTTCAGTTTCATATAGGCATCTGCCCGGGCTAACGCCCCCCGGAGAATCGTGATATTGTAACTGTTTTTGCCCAGTTGAACTGCAATTTCCATAGTTTCCTCCTTATGTAAAGGAACCGATACACTTCACTTTGTCACAGTACACCGACAAGCGCTTCAGCATTTTCTCGCCATCGCTACTGTGAATATTGCCTTCTGCTTCCACATAGAAATAATACTGCCAAAGCAGTTCTCCCATCGGTCGGCTGCGTAAGGTACGCATATTAAATCCATAGGAGCCAATCACATTCAGCGCCTGAGCCAAAGAACCAGCCTCATTGCGTACTGTAAACACCAAAATAAAGTGGGCGCCGTGCTGCTTGGCCACATTGCGGTTTTCTGCTTTGGACAGCACCGCAAACCGGGTCGTATTGATCTGGGATTGATTGATACCCTCCGCCAGCGGCTTCAAACCAAACTTTTTCGCACTCTCTACGCTGGCAATGGCAGCAATACTGGGATCATTCCGTTCTGCCACATACTTGGCAGCCAGTGCCGTATTGGCGTAGGGAATCTGGTCATAGCCATGGGTCTGTAGGAAATCATCGCACTGGGCCAGTGCCTGAGGGTGACTTACCACCGTTTTGACTGTTTCCAGAGTAGCACCTTCTACCGCCAACAGGTCATGGGTAACCGAAACAGGCAGAATGTGGTTAACATACAGAGGTCCGGAGAACATCAGATCCGTCACCTGTCCCACTTCTCCTGCGTAACTGTTTTCCAGCGGCAGAACCACTGCATCACATTCGCCGACAACCACTGCGTTGTACGCTGCCTTAAAGTCGGCATAAGCCACTTTCTGTGCATCGTGGAATAGTTGATCCGCAGCGATATGGGCAAATGCCCCTTCTGTTCCGCTGTATGCCACCTTCATTCCCTGCAAAAGTCGTTGCTGATACCGGCGAGAAATCGTCATCGTATCCCGCACAAAATCCACATAGTATTCCCGCAGCCGTTCATCTTCTATGCCGGCAGAACCGTTGCGGATCACGATTTCTTCCCGGTCTGCGTCCAAAATAGGCATACCGTGGATCTTTTTATACTGTGCGACCATCTCTGCTGCATGCATCCGCCGCACAAAGAGGTCCGCCATCTGGGCATCCACCTCGTTAATGATTTCTCGGGCTTCTTGCAAAAGATCATTCATTATGCATTCTCCTCTGTCCTATGCGTTCTTACAATCCATCTCTACTGCACCTGCTCGGTCATCGGAATCCTCTTGGATCCGTTTTATCGCATACTTTCACGATGCAGGCAAACTTTCCTTTATAATGGTACTTTATTAATTATAGCACTAAAATTTTATTTTTCAAATAATCATTCAGAAATTTACAATAAAACAGTAATTCCAATCCGTATACTTCGGTGCGTTTCCGTGAAAATGGGGGCAAAATGGCAGAATGGTAAAAACAACCCTTCAAATACACGATTTGAAGGGTTGTGGTGATTTATGGAATTTTTGTTAATCCAGGGGTTTCATTGTGGGGAGCATGAAAGGGATATAAAAACCTCACGCTAATATCGTACCTAATCTTGCTTTTTATAGTTTTTCTTATCCACATAAAACACACCATTTTTGCCCATTAAAAATTATCTTACCTAAACTTACCTTTCCTGCACATATCATACCTCTGAAATGGTCTAAAAATGGCCCAAAATTAACCTTGTGAATACTAAAGGTTGATAAGCAACTTCACTTTATGCTATAATAACAAAAATGGTTAAATTAACTATGATTTTATCGGTTGATTAGATTTAGAAAGGAGATAGGCTGTATGAAAAAGCATTGGAAGACATCCATCTTTTTCACATTATTTGTAATAATTTTGCTCGTATCACTACTTACTGCTTGCCAGAAAATACAAAAAGTTGAAAAAAATCAAGTTGAAAAAATAATTGTTTGGACTCATAATACGGTAGAATATGAGTTAAGCGAAGATGATTCTGCTAAATTTATAGAATTATACCATGCCGCACAATATGAGGGTAAAGCGACAGGCGAAGGTGGCACTCCGGAGTTTGGAATAACCGTATATTTCTTTGATGGAGCATATTTGAGGGTGAATGATTTTTATGGTAAACTCGAGGTAGGGCTTTGTGATGCAGACGGTGATGAAAAAGAATGGTATTATATTAGCAGTAATGAACTTTATAACTATGTATCGGAATTAGCAAATAAAATTGATGAGATTTCCAAATGATTATATCACAAAGACAATAAGTTTACTATGTACAAAAACACCCTATGACTTTTTACGGTCATAGGGTGTTAGTTTTCTTAATCCAACGGTTTCATCGTGGGGATTTCATTTGTAAAACTCACGTAACCCTACAAAAGTCTTCAAAACCCCAGTAAATAAGCCATTTTCCAAACTTTTTAAAAATATAAATCTCCGTAAGTCTACATACATTATGTTCCATTTGGCTTAACTTTTGGCTTATTGGCTTACGGATGCCTCGGAATTGGATGCTGCAAGCTTGCCTTTTTGAAAATAGGCATCCAGTCCTGCAAACTCATCTTTTCTGAGGTCTTTGGTCACATCGGCATAAATTCCGAGTGTTGTCGAAACATCGGCATGGCCTAAAGCA
>JAFXBH010000087.1 GCA_017521875.1 Oscillospiraceae bacterium | reverse complement strand
TTCATGCCGTATTTTCTTGCGTTGTGCATAAAATTTTCGATTATTTTCCAATGCTTTTCACTAAACGCCTCGGTGCCGTAATATTGCATCAGGCAGTCTGTGTAGAACCATTGGGTGAAAATTAATTCCTGCTTCGGAAGCAACGCGTCAATAATCTCGATTTCTACCGAAACACGCGCCACCTCGCCTTTATCCTTTTCAACAAAGGCAAAAACGATGGGATAAACGCCGGCGACAACATTCCCCTGCGGTTCTATCTCAACCACACCGACTGTAAGGATGTCTTCGCGGCCAGACGGCTATCCGTATTAATCGGCTCTAACAAGTCCGGATACAAACCGGGTTGGGTGCGGAGGTAGTTATCATCCGTTGCATTGGGGTAACAAGGAAATGCAGAGGAAATATTCTGAACCTTATACATAGAGATATAAGGCAATAACGGTGACTCTATCTGAATTTGAAATGTGTTGTTTGTGCAATCGATCTTATCGATCGTGTCATAACAGATTTGAAAAGAATACCGTTCATTCTTCAGCATAGATATACTGCCTAACTTTTTTTTGGCAACAACGGTTTCATCCAAAAAACATTTTTCCAATGAAGATATAACTTTTACCCGCATTATATCACTCCTTATCTTTTTTTCTATTCTTTCACAGAAACCTTACTGTGTCAAGGAAATAGTTGTCCCATACAAATTTTTCATTTTAACTGACAAACGTTTCTGCATAACTTGCAAGTTAATGTAAAAGAAGATATAATGGCAAAAAAGGGGGTGTTGTACCTTATGGAACTGCAACAACTGAAATACTTTAAAACTGTGGCGCAAATCGGTAAGATCTCAGAAGCCGCTGAGGCTTTGTTTATATCTGCCCCTGCGCTGAGCACATCTATCTCCCGCTTGGAAAAAGAACTGGGCACCCAATTATTCGACCGGACAAACAATCGGATTATTTTGAACCAGCAAGGCAATATTTTCCTGCGTTATGTAAACCAAGTATTTAATACGTTGGACTATGCCAAAAATGAATTGCGGCAAAGTTTGATTCTGCAGGGGCAGCACGTATCCCTTGCTTGCGTCGCGACTTCTCAATGGACAGACCTCATTACCGCATTCTCCGTTGAGCATCCCCATTTCACCTTATCTTGCACCAGCATAAAATGCTCTGAATTATCCAATACCGGCTTTCCGGTACAACATAATTTTCTCTTTGCCTCAGAGGATACGATTCCAGCGTTTCTGCTATCAGAATTGGACAGTATAAAGGTCTTTAATGACGAAGCCGTCATCGTCGTTCACCCCAATCATCCTCTTGCCAACAGAGATTCTGTCAAAATAAGAGACTTAATGAATGATACTCTGATCTTGCCAATGCAAAATTTCTCTTTGCATGAATACCTTGCTTCCCTTTTTGCGGTGGAAAATATGCCCATTCCTTCCGGCAGTGCCTATTCCCATATTGCCGGTATGGAGTTGGCTGCTAAGGGCTTTGGTATTGCATTTGCATATCGTCATTCTGTCAATAATACGATGAATCTTCGGTTTATTCCTATTGATACGCCTTGTCCGCCGCCAACATTTCGTCTTTATTGGAGAAAAAGCCATATTCTCACTGAAGATGAGAAGATTTTCAAAAGTTTTGTGGAATCCTACTACGGCCATTCTTAATGTTGCATAAAGTTTTAGTTAACCTTTAATAAGGAATCTGTAATGGCAAAATCTCTCTGTTAATGCTATGATGCATAATAGAAAGAATGTAGGAGGAATCATTTTGATTCTGCAAAAGAAAAATTTTGATTATAAGTGGATTGTCATCGCCGCAAGTTTCTTGATGGTGTTGATTACACTTGGTTTTTGCAGCAGCAATAGCGGCATCTACTT
>JAFXBH010000086.1 GCA_017521875.1 Oscillospiraceae bacterium | reverse complement strand
TGCCCCTGGGAGATTTGATTGAGTACAAAATCCTGCCGCCCGGGGTCTAACTCCGAAAGAACATCGTCAAGGAGCAGAACCGGAATTTCTCCGGACTCTCTGCCCATCAGTTCCCGCTGGGCAAGTTTCAAACTGATCGCCGCTGTCCGCACCTGCCCTTGAGAGCCAAAGGATTTTAAATTCATTCCCGAAAGGGAAACATCAAAATCATCCTTATGAGGACCGGTCAAACACTGAGCGCTTTCCAACTCTGCCCGGTAATGGCTTTCCAAATGCTCCTGCAAATAAGAAGTTAATTCAGAAATCGGGGCAAAGGGGTCTTTTACTGTGGAAACAGTTTTATATTCCAACAGAAAATCTTCCGCGCCGCCGGAAAAATGGCTGTGGTATTCCTTTGCCGCTTTTCCCAGACCTTCGTAAAATCGCGCCCGATAGGAGATCAGCAGCGCCCCTACCTGGCAAAGTCTTGTATTATACTCCGGCAGAAGATCCGTCAAAATAGGATTTTCATACCGATCTTTTAAAATCCGGTTTTTCTGCTCCAATATTCTGCCGTATTCTGTTAGCGCCGCTTCATAATTGGGACGCAGTTGACACAGCGCGTGGTCACCCAAACGCCGCCTTGCGGAAGCGCCGGTTTTTAAAACCATCAAATCCTCCGGGCAGAATAAAACCGTCTGCAACACGCCGGAAATATCGGCAGTCGTCTTCTTTTTTACCCCGTTGCGATACACCTGCCGGGGTCTGGCGGCGGAAAACAATACCCACCGAAGGGTTTGGTCCCGCTCCTGAGAGAAAATATTTCCCTCTATATCCCCAAAGGGAGCGCCTATTTTTATCAATTCCGCATTTCTTTGCGTCCGAAAACTTTTTCCCGAACCTAAAAAGGAAACCGCTTCCAAAAGATTTGTTTTCCCCTGGGCATTGTCGCCCACGATCAGATTCACCCCGGGATCAAAGTCCAAATTCAGATTTTCATAATTGCGGAAATTTTCAAGTCTTATATCATTTAGATGCATCGTTACAAATTTTATAGTCTATGCCTTCATAAGAAAAGCAGTCGCCATCATAAAGTTTTTTGCCCCGCATGGTGCAAATCTCTCCGTTTACCCTTACCAATTCATCCTGGATCACGGCTTTTGCAATACCGCCGGAAGAAACGGCGTTGGCAAATTTCAGCGCCGCTTCCAGTTTGATAAATTCCGAAGTGATCACAACGGGAATAAAATTCGGCTCTTTACGCTTTACGGTTACTTTCATATAAAATACCTATCAGTTGGTTTTGATACGAACCGGCAGGACCATATAAGAATAGTCATACTTTTCATCTACCGGGGTCAAAACAATGGGACTTAAACCATTGGTCAGTTCCAAAACCACCTCATCACCGGGAACTGCCCGGAGGGCATCGGCAAGATAGCGGTTGTTAAAACCGATCTCCAGTTCCTTGCCGTCACCGGCAATGGAGCAGCGGTCTTCTGCCACACCAATGGTTGTGTTGGTCTTTAACTGGAGAACCTGATCAGAGAAAACACATCTGACGGGGCTCTTGTATTTTT
>JAFXBH010000085.1 GCA_017521875.1 Oscillospiraceae bacterium | reverse complement strand
GAGCGGTCTCATTCATTAAAACTCAAAAGCGGAAACTATTATGGAGAATTACTCATGGTGCTAAATTTAAAATAACATATTTTAAATATGATCATTTCAAACCATATAGGTATTAACACACTTTTAGTTATATTTTTAGCAAGCAAATCTATAATAACCTGAATTTTAAGAAGGGGTGTTTGATATGCCGGAGAACTTTACCAATATTATGCTCTTTATTCTTTTTGGTGGCATCGGAGCGTTGGCACTCATACGAATCATTATAAAACAGATCCAAAACAGATTTGCGCCTATCAAAACGGTAAGGGCAACAGTCATCAATAAACAAAAAAATCAAACATTCAACAAATACTCCGGAAACGGAAAACACGAAAAATATGTGGTTGTTTTTTCCATTGACGGTAAGAAAAAATCTTTCTATGTTTCCCAGTTTTCATACGGTGGATATCGTATTAACGAGTCAGGTACTTTGACTTACAAAGGCAACAAATTGATTGGATTCCAATAATTGAATAATGAAGGAACAAACTGCACAGATACAGGTTTCTTTCAAAATAATTACAAACCCCGGAAAACGCTTTGATTTCCGGGGTTTTTTACAAAAACAGAGGATTGATTTTGTGCATTATGACACCTCGTTTTATATTGAAATATCGCTGAATAAAAACTATAATAAATTTATAACATCATTCAAAAATTCTTTACAAAAAGGACAAAAAAGTATATAAGAAACACAGATAAGTATATTACATTCTATAGGAGGTCGTGGTAAAATTATTCTGTGAGGGATGAACCATGAAGAACTATACAGAAAAAGAATCAATTGAATTCCAAAAGCACGATTTTCAAATCAACTGGCAACTGCAAAAAAACCAGCAAAATGTCGGTGAATTGGTCAGTCCCAATTTGAAATGGCACGAGGAATTTGAGATTAAATATATCACCGGCGGCAATGGCATTTTGCAAATCGGCGAAGAATGCATTCAAGTCCGCGCCGGCGATGTTGTGCTTATTAATCCGCTGGAGAGTCACGCGAATTTATACTGCAGCCGGGATTTTCAGTACGATCTTATGAATGTCAATATCCTGTTCCTGGCTGAGCAAGTATCCCGTCCTCAACGGGAGACCCTCCTGTTCCGGTACATTAATGGCGCAGGTAAACTACCCAACTTAATCCAGCAAAACACTCGCATCAAACAGGTCATTTCCTTTATGTTCTCGCAAGCCAGTTTTATGCAGGCAACATCTCAGCAAGGACTGATCCATCTTGTGTTGTTTGTTTTGCATGTACTGCTGGAAGAAGAGATGCGGGAAGACGCCCATATTCCCTTCAAGGATATGATTACCCGCATCGAGAAAATTCGACCCGCGCTGGAATACATTGACCGCAATTTCACACACCAGTGTTCTGTAGAATTGCTGGCAGAGAAATGTGGCTTTGTAGAAGCCTATTTCAGTAAATTGTTCAAAGAAACAATGGGTATGAGCGTTAAAGCATACATTGACAAGCACAGAAAATACACCGCTGAGACGATGTTGATGGATAAGGAAGTCAGTATTTCTCAAATATCTACAATTTTGGGTTTCTCCAACGACTCCTACTTCTATAAATGGTTTAAAAAACACTATGGCGTTACACCGCAGCAATATCGCAGCGCGGTAAAAATAAAATAACAAGGATGGATTAGTATGAAATTTGGTATTGTTGGTTGTGGAATGATCGCGGCTTTCCATGTGAATGCCATTCGGCAGATCGAAGGCGCTGAACTGTTAGGCGTTGCAGATGTGAACATTGATTTCGCCAATTCTTTTGCTGAAAAGCATAATACCCGCGCTTACGCAAATTATCAGGCATTGCTGGACGATCCCGCAGTGGATGTTGTATGTATCTGCACGCCCAGCGGTTTCCATGCCGAAAACGCAAAAATGGCTCTGAAGCACAACAAGCATGTTGTGGTGGAAAAGCCTATGGCTCTGCTGCCTGAGGACGCTGACGAATTGGTTGAACTGTGCAAGTCCAGCGACAGACTGCTGACTGTTATCTCCCAGATTCGGTTTGCTCCCGACATTCAAAAAGTCAAGAAACTCATCGAAGAAAACGCCTTCGGCAAGATCGTACAGGTCAACCTGAGCATGATGTACTGCCGTACACCCGAATATTACAGCGGCAGCGCCTGGAAGGGCACCTGGAAACTGGACGGCGGCGAAATGATGAACCAGGGTATCCACGGCATTGACATTATGCGCTACTTAGTTGGCTCTGTAAAGAAGGTACACGGTCTGTCCAAGACTCTGCATCACAACATTGAGGCCGAAGATACCGCCGCTGCCGTTTTGGAATTTGAAAACGGCGCACTGGGCACCATCAACTCCACTGTGGCTGCGTTCCCCGGCTATGAGCGGAGACTGACCATTTGCGGCACACTGGGTTCTGTTGTCATCATCGAGGATAATATTGAGCAACTGAATCTGAAGGATTACACCTACAAGAGAGATCCCAACGGCAAAACAAAGGATGTATCCAATCCCTCTGATATTGATGTTACCGGCCATGTAATCCAGTTAACAAATCTGATTAACGCCGTCAACGGCACAGATAAACTGCTCATTGACGCTAACGAAAACCGCGAAACCCTGCAACTGATTTGGGGTATTAACAACAGATAATTTAAGTATTCAAGGCTGCCACAGGCAGAGAAAGGATAAATATTATGTTTAAAGTTGCTATTTTAGGTTGTGAGAACTCTCACGGATATTGCTTTGTAGACTCTGTTATCAATCATAACCTTGTTGACGATGTAGAATTTGTTGGCGTTTACAGTGATGAAGAAGGTGCTGCTGACAAATACGCAAAGGATTTCGGTATTTATGTGGCCAAGAGTTACGACGAGTTTGTAGGTAAGGTTGACGGCATTATTATTACTGCCCGTCACGGCGACAACCACTACAAGTATGCCAAGCCCTACATCGACAGCGGCATTCCTATGTTTATCGACAAGCCCATCACCTGCTCCGAAGAAGACGCAAAGGCATTTATGGCAGAGTTGAAGGCTAAAAATGTCCCTGTATGCGGCGGTAGTTGCTGCGCCCATGCAGATATCGTACACGAATTGAAGCAGTTGGTCGCCGAAGGCAACAATGGTAAGGTCTGCGGTGGCTATCTCCGCTGCCCCCTGGTCATTGACCATGTGGAATACGGCGGATTCTACTTCTACTCTCAGCATTTGGTTGAGCCGTCTCTGGATATTTTCGGCCACTTCCCCAACAGTGTTATGATGTACCCCAGTTACCCCAACTACAACTGTATCGTCAGATACGATAATTACGATATTTTCCTGGATTTCAACAGCGATTATTCTCTCGTCAATGACTTGTGCTATGCCAGCGTCAACTTTGATCTGGATGTAATCGGCAGAACCTATAGTTATGACGGACTGTTTGATCGGGAATTCCTGGAGTTCCACGATCTGCTTTTGGGCAAACCCCAGCATAAGACTTACGAAGAGTTCTTCGCTCCTGTATATGTTATCAACGCAATGAAGCGTTCCCTGGAAGGCGGAAAAGAAGAAATCGTTCACAGATGTACCGACTAAGGAGATAACTATATGGCTTCTATCATTTTATCTGCATTTGCTGACGAGTACAGCAAAAACATTGATATCCAACTGCAAATGCTGCGAGAAAACGGCATTGGCTATATTGAGCCTCGTTTTATCGGCAGTAAAAACATCGCTGATTTAACTCCCTGCGAAGCAAAAGAACTGAAAGTCAAGTTAGACGGTATTCGCGTATCTTCTCTTGGCTCTCCTCTGGGCAAAATTAATCTGGCCGATAACTTCGATGCACATTTAGAAACAGCCAAACGGGTATGCGAAACTGCAAACATCTTGGAGGCTGACCGTATCCGCATGTTCAGTTTCTATCTTCCCGAAGGCAAGACCCGCGAGGAATGCCGGGGCGAAGTCATTGATCGTTTGGGCGCTTTGCTGGATGTTGCAAAGGCACATAATGTTAATCTGTGCCACGAAAACGAAGCCAAGATTTACGGCGAGTCCCCTGATAAATGCTTGGATCTGTTGCAAGCATTCGGCGGAGAATTGAAGTGCGTGTTTGATATGGGCAACTTTGTGCTGGATGGTTACAAACCCTATCCCGATGCATACGAACTGCTGAAGGACTACATCAGTTATTTTCACATTAAAGATGCTCTGTATGAGGGCGCTGTAGTACCTCCCGGACTGGGCAAGGGTGATATTCCCGCCATTTTGCAGCGGCATCTTAAAGAAACCGGCAAGGATGTTTTGATAACTCTGGAACCCCATCTGCAAACCTTTGACGGTCTGAACGCCTTGGTAGGTAAAACCTTTGAAAATCCCTACAAATATGAAACACAAGAAATCGCATTTTTAGATGCAGTAGGCAAAATCAAGGAAATCATTGCAGCCTTATAATAATTGTTCAAAGGAGTCAGTATTATGAAAAGCATCAAAAAAATTGATATTCATGCTCACGCTACTCTATTTCCCCAATATGTTCCCAAACACAAGGATAATCAGGAAAGAATCAATTCTGCTGAAGAAATGATTGCCATCTATGATGAATTAAACATCGAAAAAGGCGTTCTGCTTCCCTGTGTCTCCCCCGAGGCACAAACACACCCCACCAGTAATGAGGCAACTAAGTACATTGTAGACAAATATCCTGACCGTTTCCTGTGGTTCTGCAATGTGGATCCTAGAAGTGTTTACAATCTGCCTACCACCGACCACACCTATCTGCTACAGCATTACAAGAATCTGGGCGCTAAGGGTATGGGCGAAGTTACTATCAATATGTATGTAGATGATCCTATGATGGAGAATCTGCTTGCTTGTTGCGCAGAGATGGATATGCCGGTTACCATTCATATGGCGCCTCAAGTTGGCGGATATTACGGCATTGTTGACGATATGGGTCTGCCCCGTTTGGAAAAACTCTTAAAGAAATATCCCAAATTGAAGATTTTGGGCCACTCTTTCCATTTCTGGACAGAAATTACCAAACTGTCCAGCGAAGAAGAACGTAATAATTGGAGAAACTTGGGCAAGGTTACTCCCGGCACCATTGAACGGCTGATGCGGGAATGCCCCAATCTTTACTGCGACCTGTCTGCTGGCAGTGGATGCACCGCTATGATGCGTGATCCCGAGTACGCAGCAAAGTTTATGGCTGAGTTCTCCGACCGTATTTTCTATGGCTGCGACATCTGTGATTTGGTAAACAAAACCGCATGGAAGTTTGACGCTTTTCTGGATAATATGGTGGATACCGGTGCGCTATCCATGGAAAACTATGTAAAAATCGTCCGCACCAATGCTGAAAAGTTACTTGGTTTGTAACGCCTGTAACCATCAAAACCGCTGAATTGAAAGGAAATATTGTTATGAAGAGTATTAAGAAAATTGATATTCACGCACACGCTACTCTATTTCCCCAATATGTCCCTATGCATAAGGATAATCAGCAAAGAATGAATTCTGCTGAGGAAATGATTGCCATCTACGATGAATTGAACATCGAAAAGGGTGTTCTTATGCCTATTTCCTCTCCGGAAGCGCAACCGCATATTCACGCTTGCGAAGAAACCAAGTACATTGTAGATCAATATCCGGATCGTTTCCTGTGGTTCTGCAATGTGGATCCCAGAAGTGTTTACAATCTGCCTACCACCGACCACACTTACCTGCTGCAACATTATAAATCTTTGGGTGCTTTGGGTTATGGCGAATTAACTGCCAACCTGTACATAGATGATCCTATGCTGGAAAATCTGTTTGCTTGCTGTGCAGAGATGGATATGCCGGTTACCATTCATATGGCGCCCCAAATCGGCGGCTATTATGGCATTGTGGATGACATAGGACTGCCCCGTTTGGAAAAACTCTTGAAAAAGTATCCCAAGTTGAAGATTTTGGGCCATTCCCATCACTTCTGGGCTGAAATCACCAAATTGGCAAGCGAAGAAGAGCGTAACGGTCCTCAGCGAAGCAAGGTTATTCCCGGCACTATTGAACGGCTGATGCGGGAATGCCCCAACCTTTACGGTGATTTATCTGCAGGCAGCGGATGTACCGCTATGATGCGTGACCCGGAGTACGCAGCCAAGTTTATGGCTGAATTCTCCGATCGTCTTCTGTATGGCTGCGATATCTGTGATTTGGTAAATAAGACCGCGTGGAAGTTTGACGCATTCTTGGACAATATGGTGGAAACCGGAGCATTGTCCATGGAAAACTATGTAAAAATCGTTCGTACCAACGCTGAAAAGTTGCTGGGTCTGTAGCACTAACAAACAACATATAAGGAAATTTTGCTATGGAAAGAATTAAGAAAATTGATATTCACGCCCACACTACCTTATTTCCCCAATATGTTCCCAAGCACAAAGACAATCAAGAGAGAATCCTTTCTCCTGAAGAATTGATTGCTCTATATGATAAGTTGAACATTGAAAAAGGTGTTCTGCTTCCCTCCGTTTCTCCGGAGGCATTGACTTGCAATAGAAGCAACGAAAGTACCAAGTACATTGTAGACAAGTATCCGGACCGTTTTGTGTGGTTCTGCAATGTGGATCCCAGAAGTGTTTACAATCTGCCCACAACCGATCACACCTACTTGCTACAGCATTACAAGGATCTCGGCGCTAAGGGTTTGGGTGAATTAACTGCCAACCTGTACATAGATGATCCTATGCTGGAAAACTGTTTGCTTGCTGTGCAGAGATGGATATGCCGGTTACCATTCATATG
>JAFXBH010000084.1 GCA_017521875.1 Oscillospiraceae bacterium | reverse complement strand
TTTCCTTGGTGTCCAGTCTAATATACGGAAAGCCTTTATCATCCTTGAGCAAGATATTATATTTTGGCATATGTTGCTTAATCAGTGAACACTCCAAAATCAACGCCTCAAATTCCGAACTTGCCACTATCACATCAAAATCAAAGATTCTGCTGACCATAAGTCTTGTTTTCGGTGTATGAGATGCAGTATCTTGAAAATACTGACTGACACGGTTTTTCAGAATTTTAGCCTTACCCACATATATTACGGAATTATGCTGATCACGCATAATGTAAACACCGGGAGAATGGGGTAATCCCGCTGCCTTATTTTTCAGTTCTTCAAAAAGCATAATTACTCCAATAAAACCGCCTCAATGCAATTTTTGCACTGAGGCGGCACAGATTGATTCAATCAGTAAACATCCCGCTGAAGAAGAGATTCCAGCGCGTTGATCGCAGCCTCTGCATCCGGACCGGACGCACATAAGGTTACAACAGCACCGGTAACAATGCCCAAGGACATAATACCCAAGAGGCTCTTTGCATTCATCTTACGTTCACCGGACTCCATCCAAATACTGGAATCAAATTCATTTGCTTTTTGGACAAAGTAGGTAGCCTGCTTGTTATGCAGACCGGACTCACAACGTACAATGACTTCTTTACTAAACATAGAATACACTCCTTATTGTGATGGTCAGACGCAACCATTTAATATATGATAACAAAAATAGAAGAAAAGTCAACCATTTTCCGTCATATTTCTTTAAATGGCATATTATACTGCAGTTTTAAGAGAATTCTGCAATGGTTACACCGTCTTCACCTTCACCATAAATGCCCAGTCTGAATTTTTTAACAAATTTATTCTTACGCAAAGACTGCTGGACCGCTGCGCGAAGTGTTCCCGTTCCCTTTCCGTGGATAATCCGAACAGAGGAAAGATTGGAACGCATCGCTTCGTCCAAATACCGCTCCAAAACACAGATTGCTTCCACGGAATCCATACCTCGCAAGTCAATTTCTGATGACATTGCCTGAATTTTCATCTCTCTTCCGGAATGCGCGGGGCGACCGGGTTTTTTGCTGTGGATATTTTCCTGTTCCAGCAGATATATCTCATCTGCTGCTGCGGTAATTTTTAAAATACCTGCCTGCAACTGGTACGTGCCGTCCTTATTGATGGCTAAAACACTGGCTTTTGTGCCTAATTTCAGCATCTCAACAGTGTCACCAACCATAATCTGCCTGGTGGGCGCAGGACGAACCTTAGAGGCTTCTTTACTGCGCAGCAATGCCTCGGCATCGTTTAGATTCTTACGCAGT
Organism: Oscillospiraceae bacterium; assembly: GCA_017521875.1. GTDB lineage: Bacteria > Bacillota > Clostridia > Oscillospirales > Oscillospiraceae > Faecousia. The sequence goes on along the minus strand of JAFXBH010000084.1, from coordinate 4,467 downwards.
TCTGCTTGTCGCTGATTGATATTCTTGGTATCCGCATTTTCGGAAAGTTGTTTCTTGATTGCTTTAATTTCCTCAACTGCAGCATTGGCTGTCTGTCTGGCATCTTCAATAATTTTCTGCGCCTCGCGACGAGCCTGCTCCATAGCCTTTTCCCGTTCTTGCTGGAGTTGCGCATGGAACGTTTCATTCCGCTGCTTGATATCTTCCGTCTCCTTACGCAAATGTTCTGCTTCCCTGCGGGCTTGTTCCATCTGCTGACGCTGCTGCTCCAATTGAGACAGCACGTCTTCAAAATCCTTATCATTTTTGTTGATGAAATCATTGGCGTTTTTCAGAATATCCTCTGAAAGTCCCAATTTCCTCGAAATAGCAAAAGCGTTGGATTTGCCAGGAATTCCAATGAGTAACTTATAGGTAGAGCGAAGCGTTTCCAAGTCGAATTCGCAGGAGGCGTTGATCACCTGTTCTGTACGCATTGCATATAACTTTAATTCCGCATAATGGGTAGTGGCTACTACGCGACTACCCATTTTTCGACAAAATTCAATGAGTGCAATCGCAAGCGCAGCGCCTTCTGCAGGATCCGTACCAGCACCTAATTCATCAAACAAAACCAGGCTTCTGCTATCGCACTGCGAAATAATATCTACTATAGTGCGCATATGCCCGGAGAATGTCGAAAGACTCTGTGCAATAGACTGTTCGTCGCCAATATCTGCAAGTATCAAATCAAATGTGGACAATTCACAGCCGTCTCCGGCAGGAATGTGCAATCCACACTCTGCCATCAGGGTAACAAGTCCAATGGTCTTCAGTGTAACTGTTTTACCACCTGTATTAGGGCCGGTGATGATCATGGTATCAAAATCTGTACCAAGACGCAAGGAAATAGGTACAACCGTCTTGGGGTCAATCAAAGGATGCCGTACCTTGTTAAGGATTACAACTCCCTGATCATTCATAATAGGCGAAGCAGCGCGCATCTGGTAGGACAATCTTGCCTTGGCAAAAATAACATCCAAATCAACCAGTAACTTGTAATCATCTCCGATAGTATCTTGAAAACCGGATACCTCCGCAGATAATTCCGCCAAAATTCGTTCAATTTCTTTTCTTTCCCGGATTTCCAATTCCCGCAATGCATTATTGGCATTCACCGCTGACATAGGCTCTATAAAGTATGTGGAACCGGAAGCAGAGACATCGTGTACCAGACCCGGAATATCATTTTTACATTCACTTTTCACCGGCACAACATATCTGCCCTGTCGCAGTGTAATAATCGGGTCTTGCAGGAACTTGGCATAGGACGGAGAAGAAATAATTTTTTGCAGGCCCTCTTTTACTTTTGCCCCCTGGATACGCATATGACGGCGGATATCTGCCAGTTCGGAACTGGCAGTATCGGCAATCTCTTCTTCTGATAAAATCGCGCCAAATATCTTATCTTCCAGATATTTATTGGATGTAAGCATACGAAACATTGGCGTCAGGACATTCTCAGGATCCTCATCGGAAATATACCCTTTTGCATTGCGAGCGCAACGCAAAATGCCACCGATTTGCAGTAAATCCTTAGGGTGTAAAATTCCACCCCGTTGGGCACGGTCTAAAGAAGGTAACACATCACACACGCCGGAAAAAGACGGATAACCCTTGCGTGTAGACATATCGTAGGCGGCAGTGGTTTCCTCCTGCAATTTCCGGACAGTTTCCAAATCTGCGGAAGGAGAAATGGACAAGCAGGCTTGCTTGGCATCTTCACTTCCCGCACAAGCAGCCAACAACTCCAAGACCTTATATAATTCCAATTTTTGCTGGGATTTTGTGTATAATTCTGACATTGCAATCTCCTATGTTTGAAGAGGAATCCACAAGGATTTGTAAAAATCCAGGGTGGAAAATCCCCGTTCTAACTGTGTGGATAGATAACTCTCAGAAAGAGAGGACAGTTTGTTGATTGTATCTTCATTCACATCAAAAGAAAATAGTTTCTTATCATCGCATGTGGTAATATAGTGCATTGCCTCCAGCATGCCGCCCATCACAGGAAGGCGAATACCATCGGACTCCACATCCCGGCAAGATGCACATTCCAGTCTTCCTGCAGACAGATCAAATCGATCAGGGTAAGGGTTACCGCAACGATGACAGCCGAATAAGTCCGGAGAATAACCGGCAATACAGGCGCTGCGCAACTCAAACACTGCTTTCACCTTCTGTTCCGGGATATCCAATTCCGACAACGCATACAAACAGTTTAATACCAACGGCAATAACTGAGGATTGGCAAAATCTTCTTGCGAGAGAAGTTCTGCAACCTGGGCAAAATATGTTCCCAATGACAGTTTTTGCAGATCTTTGCGTAGGTTATTAAACAACGACACCGGCTGTGCCTCATTGATTGTATACATAGAACGATATTCAAATAATGTAAATTCCCCATAGGCCAGCAGTTGACAAGCCGCAATCAGCGGGCTCTGTTTTCTGCGCAGACCTCTGGCCTTCACGGTAAGTTTTCCGTGACGGGGGGTTAAAATGGTTAATAGCGCATCTGCATCATGATAATTCGTTACCCGTAGAACAAGACCGGGAGTTGTCAGGTACATGGGAGTTCTCCATTTTCCGTGCGTTGTTGTATAGCAGATATAACTCCGGCGCACCGGTCTCTAAAAACATCTGCCAGTAATCCTGTGATGTCATCTGCATCCCCTCCATAAATAGGGTTTGCAGGAATGCCGTATTTACCCTTGGAAATTATTCTCTGTAGCCGAAATTACGGACAAGAAAATCACTGTCACGCCAATTTTCTTTCACTTTAACCCAGGTAGTCAAATACACCTTGGTACCCATAAACTTCTCACAGTCATTTCTTGCCATCGAGGATATCTTCTTCAACATATCACCATTTTTACCGATTATAATGCCTTTATGACTATTTTTTTCGCAGTAAATGGTGGCATCAATATCAATAATACCGTTATCCCGTTCGGAAAATTTTGTGATTTCAACAGCAGTGCCGTGAGGAATTTCTCTATCCAGTGTCCAAAGCATTTTCTCCCGAATGATCTCGGCCATAACCTGCCGTTCCGGCTGATCCGTAGTAATATCCTCCGGGAACAAAAACGGGCTGTCCACCGCGAACTTTTCGCACTCCTTCAGAAGAGCATCCACGCCGTCTCCCGACTTAGCGGAAACAGGAATGATGGCAACAAAATCCATTTCCTTGGAGTAGGCGGCAATCACCTCTAAAAGGCATTCTTTTTCTACTGTATCAATTTTATTAATTGCCAAAACAACAGGACATTTACCGACTTGCAACTGCTCTATCAAGGCTTTTTCCTGAGCACCTACGGAGGCGATCGGCTCTACCAACAGGATCGTAAGATCTACGCTGGCGATAGATTCCCGTGTGACATTCACCATATAATCTCCCAGTTTGGTTCTGGGCTTATGGAAGCCCGGTGTATCCACAAAAATATACTGGGTGTCTTCTTTCGTGACGATTCCACAGATCCGATTGCGGGTCGTCTGGGGCTTATTGGATACGATTGCAACCTTCTCCCCTACCAAATAGTTGGTTAAGGTTGATTTGCCCACATTAGGGCGTCCTGCAATGGTGATCATAGCGGTTTTCGTAGCCATTTTATATCTCCTTTTATATCAGTTCCTTTGTAAACGGGGTATTCGAGAAGCAATCGCTTCTTCGCGACTGCGCATTTGCTTTTTTTGCTCTCCGTCGTCCATATGATCGTAGCCAAGCAAGTGGAGCATGGAATGAATAGTCAAATATCCGATTTCACGCCGTACACTATGGCCGTATTCTTTTGCCTGGGCCATAGCACGCTCTACAGAAATCGCCATATCTCCCAGGGGACACATTTCTGTCTCCGGATCTATGTAACTATCCCAATTTTCCGGCGGCTGGCCCGCTTCCAAGGAAAACATGGGAAAACTAAGAACATCTGTCGGTCTGTCAATATTTCGACTGGCAAGATTAATGGCATGGATACCTTTATCATTGGTGATAAGAATGTTGATCTCACAAGGAACAGAAATACCTTCCATCTCCAGGGTTGTCTCCACACATCGGGAAATAATTGTGGAAGCAATCATTTTATTGATGATACAGCAGTCGTAAGTGATGTTAATTTTGCATTTTTTCATGTTACTTTTTCCTTTGTTGGTGATTGGCGGATGTTTTCCCTGTCTTCTGCACCTCAGGTTTTCGCTCCGCCCGTTCATAGGCATTGATAATTTCCTGCACTAACGCATGACGAACCACATCAGCAGAGGTAAGACGGCAAATACCAATGTCTTTAACGCCCTCCAGCACACGAATCGCGTCCTTTAAGCCAGAGATTTTATCATTGGGTAAGTCAATTTGCGTGACATCGCCGGTAATTACGATTTTCGAACCAAAACCAAGTCTGGTAAGGAACATTTTCATTTGTTCCCGGGTAGTAT
>JAFXBH010000083.1 GCA_017521875.1 Oscillospiraceae bacterium | reverse complement strand
GGCCGTAGTAACCGCCCAGTCAGAACCCAAGGGTACGGAAGTGACGGTAGGCAGCACCATAAAACTAATATTTACGGATACAAAGGCCGCGGATTAGCCCCCGGCCGCAAAGGAGAACATTATGAAATTAAGTCAGTTGCTGGCAGGAATGGAACTGCTGAAATCCAATGTGGATATGGATATAGAGATCACATCGGTGGTCTATGATTCCCGGAAGGTCACCCCCGGCAGTTTGTTTGTGGCTATATCCGGTTTTGCTACCGATGGCAATAAGTATATTCCTATGGCACTGGAAAAAGGCGCCTCTGCCATAGTGACGGCCCAGCCTCAGCCGGAATCGGTACCCTATATTCAGGTGGCTTCTGACCGACTGGCGTTGGCGCAATTGGGTGACAATTTCTACAACCATCCCGGTAAGGCTATGAAACTGGTCGGTATCACCGGCACCAACGGCAAAACTTCTTCCACACTTCTGCTGAAACACGTGTTGGAGCAAGTGCTGGGGGCTAAGGTTGGCCTTATCGGCACTATGGAGAATATGATCGGCGATTTGGTGATTCCCACAGAACGGACCACCCCGGAAAGTTTTGAACTGCAGGGTCTCCTTGCACAAATGCGAGATGCCGGATGTACCTATGCCATTATGGAGGTTTCCTCTCACGCGATTGCCTTGGACAGAGTGGCAGGACTGCATTATGCGGTAGGCGCATTTACCAATCTGACAGAAGACCATCTGGACTTCCATAAGACAATGGAGGATTATTGTAAAACAAAGGCCGAACTGTTCCGTCGCTGCGACTATGCCGTTGCCAACCGTGACGATGCCTGGTTTGCTCAAATGACAGATAATGCGCTCTGTCCTGTACTGACGACCTCCGCGAAAGAAAAGGTCGGTTTGTATGCAGAAGACTTGCAACTCCTTGCCGACGGCATTGCCTTTACTGCTGTTTGCGGTGAGCAAAAAACCAAGGTCAACCTGCCGATCCCCGGTAAATTTACCGTGTATAACGCACTGACAGTCTTAGGTTGCGCTATGCAGTTGGGCATCTCTCTGGAAGATGCTGCCAATGCATTGCGGAATGCCAAGGGGGTTAAAGGCAGAGTGGAGGTCGTTCCCACTCCCGGTAAAGCGTATACGGTGCTGATCGACTATGCCCATACCCCCGACGGACTGGAAAACGTTCTGTCCTCTGTGAAAGGCTATTGCCAAGGCCGGCTGATTGCAGTCTTTGGCTGTGGTGGCGACCGGGATCCTATCAAGCGCCCTATTATGGGTAAAATCGGTGTAGACATTGCGGATTATGCGGTCATCACCTCGGATAATCCCCGAACAGAAGACCCTGAAAAAATTATCCAGGATATCCTGAAAGGGGTAAATCCGGCAAAAAATAACTATAAAGTCATAGAAAATCGCGTAAAAGCCATCCATCATGCTATGGACATCGGACAAAAAAATGATATAATAGTACTTGCTGGAAAGGGTCACGAAACCTACCAGGAAATTTGCGGCGTGAAACACCATCTGGATGAACGGGAAGTGGTAGCCGCTTATTTGAAGGAGAAGAACGGATAATGGGTAAAATTACTTTGCAGCAGGCGGCACTTTGGTGCGGCGGCAAGATTGACCCCAAATATAAAGATGTTACTTTTTTAGGCGCAGGTAACGATAGCCGTAAGATTGAAAAAGGACAACTGTTTATTGCTTTGCAGGGAGTGCGTGACGGTCACGATTTTATCCCCAGCGCTTTGGAAAACGGTGCGGCCGCTGTCCTTTGTACCCACGCAGACGGAGATTACCCTGCCATCGTGGTAGAAGATACCCGACTTGCTTTGGGTACGATTGCCCGGGGAGAGCGAGAGCGCATCGGTATGAAAGTGGTAGGTGTTACAGGTTCTGTAGGTAAGAGTACCACCAAGGAAATGATTGCTGCAGTGCTGGAGGGTACATACCGAGTGGCAAAGACACCGGCGAACCATAACAATGATATCGGTATGCCAATGGCGATCCTGGCTATGCCTTCCGATACGGAAGTTGCAGTGTTGGAGATGGGAATGAACCATTTCCGGGAAATTGCTTACCTTTCTTCCATCGGCAGGCCGGATATTGCCGTAATCATCAATATTGGTACGATGCACATTGAACACCTGGGTTCTGTAGAGGGTATTTTGCAGGCGAAACTGGAGATTTTGGAAGGTGTTCCCGCTAACGGTGTGATGGTGCTGAATGGCGATGATAGCCTGCTTTGGAACCAGCGGAAACAGTTGGACAGGAAAATCACATACTTTGGTTCACAAAATTGTGACTGCGATGTTGTAGGCAGAGATGTACTTCAGAACCAATCGAAACTTGCCTTTATGGTAGACAGTAGCCGGCAGACTTTCCCGGTGGAATTGTCTTTAGAAGGGGAGCACTATGTTCATGATGCACTGGCTGCCATCGCAGTGGGTATGGAAATGCAGGTTCCCGTGGAGCAGATTCAGAAGAATTTGCTTGCTTTCCGCAATATGGAGGGTCGTCAGGAGATCTATGAAAAGAACGGCTTTACCATCATCGAAGATTGTTATAATGCCGGCCCTGAGTCTATGAATGCAGCGCTGAATGTGCTGGGCAATCGTCCCGGCCGCCATCTTGCGGTATTGGGGGATATGCTGGAACTGGGTGTGTGTTCCGATGCGGAGCATTACAAGATCGGTAGAGTTGCCGCCCAGAAAGCCGATGTGCTGTTGGCATACGGCCCCAGCAGCCAAAGAATGCTCTATGGCGCCATCACCGGTGGTATGTCTCAGAGCAATGCCCGGGCCTTTACAGATAAGAATGTGTTGGTACAGGTACTGCTGCAATTGGCAAAACCTGGTGACACTTTGCTCTTTAAGGGTAGCCACGGTATGCATATGGAGCAGATTTTGGAACAGTTTTTGAAGAAAGAAGCCTGATTACGGAGGAGAACCCATGATAAGAGTTTATATGACGGCATTGGCATCTCTGGTGTTCACCGGTGTGATCGGATACTTTTTATTGCCGGTGTTGCGGGCGCTGAAAGCCGGACAGTCTATCCGGGAAATCGGCCCGACTTGGCACAACAATAAAGCCGGTACCCCTATGATGGGCGGCCTGATGTTTATTTTTTCGGCGATTATTTGCCTGCTGATTAACTTTCCGTCTATGGAGGAAAAAATTGCCTTTTATCCATTGATATTGGGACTGTGTTTCGGTTTCGTCGGTTTCCTGGATGATTTTTTTAAATTGAAATTTAAACGGAATCTAGGTCTGACTGCCATTCAGAAGGCGATGTTGCAGATGGCGGTCTCTGCACTGTATTTGTACTTGCTGTATGTAGAAGGCAGTATGACCAGTAACATTTACATTCCCTTTCTGAACAAGAGTTTCTATATACATCCCATGGTTTACATTTTCTTTGCTATGTTTGTAATGGTAGGATGTGTTAATGCGGTGAATTTGACCGACGGTGTGGACGGTCTGTGCGGTTCGGTCACCATTCCGGTGATGGTATTCTTTGTGATCTCCGCTGTCACAATGAAAAAACATGACCTTGCTTTACTGCCTGCAGCGCTGACAGGTGGATTGATTGCCTATCTGTTCTACAACTGGCATCCTGCCAAAGTGTTTATGGGAGATACCGGTTCGTTGTTTTTAGGTGGTATCGTCTGTGGACTGGCCTTTGCGCTGGATATGCCGCTAGTGCTTGTTTTGATTGGCCTTGTGTATATTGTGGAAACACTTTCCGTGATTCTGCAGGTGGGTTACTTTAAATTAACCCATGGCAAGCGCCTGTTCAAAATGTCTCCGATTCATCACCATTTTGAGATGTGTGGCTGGAAAGAGGAGAAAATCGTTCTGGTATTTACCTTTGTGACCACTGTGATGTGTGTGGTTGCATGGTTTGCTGTGTCAGGACATCTGACATAAGAAAGGAGTTTCTATGGCATTGCAGTTATCTGCGTATGCCAAAGAGAACCGCCGTCTGAAGGAATCTCGGACGGGTGAAAGTGTAGATTTTATATTTCTGTTTTTGCTGTTGCTCCTGCTGAGTGTGGGGTTGGTGATGCTATACTCGGCAAGTTTTGCCCAAAGTATGTACGATACCGGTTATACCAGTTCCACCCGATATTTGGAAAAGCAAGGACTTTGCGCCATTATCGGACTGGTAGCAATGGTGATCATGAGCCGGATACCCCCGGAATTTTGGCTCCGATGGGCTTGGGCGCTGTACGGTGTCAGCATTGTACTGCTATTGTCGGTACTCCTCTTTGGTCAATCAGTCAACGGTGCAAAAAGATGGATTAATATTGCCGGTATCCAATTTCAACCTTCGGAGATTGCAAAATTTGCATTAATTGTCCTGTTTGCAAGACTGACCAAAGGGTTTGGGAAAAAAGCCCGGGAGTTTCGCCGGGGTGTGTTGGGTTTCAGCGGCGCATTGATGGGAATTCTTGTGCCGCTGGCGCTGGAAAAACACTTATCTGCCATTATGCTGATGGGTATGGTGGCGGTAGTGATGATGTTCATAGCAGGAACACACCCTAAATGGCTTGCCGCCGGTGCAGCCGCTGCGGTTGTATTTGTGGTAATCTATGTGAATTTTATGGGATATGCAGGGGATAGAATTACTGCATGGCGCCATCCGGAGCAGGATCCCTCTGATACCGGTTACCAGATCTTGCAATCTTTGTATGCCATTGGTTCGGGTGGATTGTTTGGCCTAGGATTCGGAAAAAGCAAACAGAAATATCTTTACCTGCCGTTTCAATACAATGACTATATTTTTGCAGTAATCTGCGAAGAATTGGGACTGGCAGGGGCATTGTTGATCATTGTTTTATTCGGCTTGCTGATTTTGCGAGGGTATTGGATCGCCCTCCACGGCGCCAGTCGTTTTCAAACAGTGCTGTCGGCAGGGTTGATTACTCTGATCGCCGTGCAGACCATTCTCAATTTGTGCGTTGTGTCTAATTTGCTGCCGTCTACCGGCATAGCACTGCCGTTCTTTTCCTACGGAGGAACGGCCCTAGCAGTAAATTTAGGGGAAATGGGGATTGTGCTGAGCATATCCCGTTACCGTAACAGACCTGCGCAACAGGAGGAAACAGTATGAATGTGATATTTACCTGCGGTGGTACCGGCGGCCATATCAATCCGGCCATCGCAGTGGCAAATAGTTGGCGGGAGCGCCACCCGGACAGCAATATTCTGTTTATTGGCGGCCGTGGCAATATGGAAGAGGAACTTGTTCCCAAAGCCGGCTATCGGTTGGAAGTGATGCCTGCTTTTGGCTTGGAACGAAAAATCTCGTTCTCCGCAATCAAGAACAACTTCCGGGCGGTTAAGAGTGTAATGTCTGCCGTTGGCAGATGCAAGAAAATTATCCGTGAGTTTGGCGCAGATGTGGTGGTTGGAACCGGTGGTTATGCCAGTTTTCCTGCTCTATATGCTGCAAAGCAATTGAAAATTCCTACATGTGTCCATGAAGCCAACGCGATGCCCGGTCTGACCACCCGTATGGTTGCTGGCTGGGTAGATCGGGTGCTTGTGTGTTTCCCGGAAAGTGCAAAATACTACCGCAATCCCCGGAAAGTGGAGGTGGTAGGTATGCCTGTCCGTCGTGAATTTGTCTACACAAAAAAGGCGGATGCTCGCAGGGAACTGAATTTGGATCATAAGCCTTTGGTGGTGTCTGCTTTTGGCAGTCAGGGAGCCAAGGTAATGAACGAAGTCACTGCAGAACTATTCGGTTTGGAACAGAAAGATGGTTGCCCATTCCGCCATATCCACGCAGTGGGCAGTTATGGTTGGGGGTGGATGCCCCAATATGTGCAGAAGATTGGAGTCAATTTAAAGGAGACTCCGGACATCACAATGCAGGAATATATCTACAATATGCCCACACTGATGGCTGCAGCAGATGTGTTCATCGGTCGGGCAGGGGCTTCAACCTGCAGTGAGATTGCAGCCTCCGGAACGCCTTGTATTCTGATTCCGTCTCCCAATGTGACGGATAACCATCAGGAGAAAAATGCCAGAGCGCTGGAAGAAAAGGGCGCGGCGGTAGTGCTTTTGGAAAGCGAATGCACGGCCAAACGGCTTTATAAAGAAATTGGCAGTTTGTTGCAGGATACCGCCAAATACAATCAAATGGAAAAGTCTCTGTATGGGATTTCTGTTCCGGACAGTGCAGAACGGCTCTGTATGGTAATGGAGCAGTTGGCAAAGAAAAAGGAGTAACATCATGAAAACCAAGGATAGAAACAGAATGCGCACGGTGGGCAGACCTGCTGCCAGGCAGAGAAGACCTGCCAATTCCCGGCCACAAAAAGAGTCGGAGGTGCAAATTCAATACACGCCGGCCAAGCCCTTTAACCGCAACCGGTTTCTGCTGCATCTGGCAACTGTGGTAGCCGTTGTTCTAGCCTTGGTGTTTGGTATGTCTGTTTTCTTCAAGACCGGACAGGTTGTGGTTTCCGGCGCGGAGAAGTATACGCCCTGGGAGGTCAAGGAAGCCGCAGGCATTCAGGATGGCGACGCGCTGCTGACCTTGAGTGAAGCAAAAATCACCGCAAGAATTCGACAGAAACTTCCCTATGTGGGGGATGTACGGGTCAGAATAAAATTACCCAATACGGTTAAGATTGAGATAAAGGAATTGGAAGTGTTCTATGCCGTTGAGGATCAAGCCGCCGGGTGGTGGCTGATGGATGCTACCGGCAGGATCATTGACGGGTCCAATGCCGCTGCCGCTAAGGATTATACAAGGATCTTGGGTGTCCAAATTAAAACACCGGAAGTAGGAAATCAGGCTATAGCCGCTGAACCCCAAACAGAGCAGGATGAAACTCAGGCAGAGACCGGTCCGGTAATTCCTACATTGCCTGGCACACCCGCGGCAGATAAACTCAGTGCCGCTATTACTATTCTCGCTGCACTGGAGAAGAACGGCGTGATGGGAATGGTAGAAACCGTAGATGTTACAGAAACAGGGGAGTTGATGCTGGGCTACGACAACCGCTATCAGGTTCGGCTGGGAGACACTTCCCGTATGGAATATAAAATCGCCGCAATGAAGACCGCGATCCAAAAAATGGGTCAATATCAGAGCGGATATTTGGATGCCAGTTTCACAATTTGGCCGAATGATGTGGGATACAAGCATTTTGATGAATAATTTAAAGAAAAAATGAAATTATTTGACGAAAAATAAGAATTTCTATTGACCAAATCGATTTTTCGCAGTACAATGTATGAGTACAATTGTAGATGTGGCAGTTTTGGTATGATTGACTGCAATACGATACATAGGAGGAAAGCATAATGGCAGAAATGTTTCAAGAACGCGTGGTAAAGATTAAAGTAATTGGTGTCGGCGGCGCTGGCAACAATGTTATTAACCGTATGATTGATGCGGGTGTTGGTGGCGTTGATTTTGTAGTCATTAATACAGATAAGCAGGACCTGAACAAGTCCAATTGTAAGAATAAGGTTCAAATCGGTGAAAAACTCACCGGCGGTATGGGCGCAGGTTCCAAGCCTGAGATCGGTCAGAAATCCGCTGAAGAGAGCAGAGCCCAGATCGCTAAGATCCTGGAGAACACCGATATGGTATTTATCACCGCCGGTATGGGCGGCGGCACCGGCACCGGTGCAGCACCTATCGTTGCTGACCTGGCCCGTGAGGCTGGTTGTCTGACTGTTGGTATTGTTACAAAGCCCTTCAAGTTTGAGGGTGCTAATCGTATGCGCCAAGCTGAAGTGGGCATCGCTGCACTCCATGAGAAGGTCGATTCTCTGGTGATCATCCCCAACGACCGCCTGAAGTATGTTACCGATCAGAAGATCACCTTCGCCAACGCTTTCGGTATCGCTGACGATGTGTTGAAGCAGGCCGTGACCTCCATCTCTGAACTGGTTGGTTACTCTGATCGTGTGATCATCAACCTGGACTTTGCTGACGTTTCCGCTATCATGAAGGATGCTGGTCGCGCACATATGGGTGTAGGCGTTGCTTCCGGTCGTGAAAAGGCTGAGCAGGCTGCTTTGGCTGCTGTTGCCAGCCCCTTGCTGGAGACCTCTATCAACGGTGCTACCGGTGTTTTGGTAAACGTTACCGGTTCTGCTGACCTGACCCTGGATGATGTGGAGACTGCTGCCGGTATCGTGCAGGAGGCTGCCAACCCCGATGCAAACATCATCTTCGGCGCCACCTCTTCCGACGAGTTCGAGGATGAGATGCGTGTTACCGTAATCGCTACCGGCTTTGAACAGAGAGAGGCTGAGGAAGAAGCAAAGGCTTCCGGTACCGGCACCAAGGTTAGCGATGATATCGACGACATTTTCAGTATCTTCAACCGCTAATTAAGATTTATGCAGCATCCCGGACGGTTGTTCGGGATGCTTTTTTTAGGAGAGTTAAATGAAGGCATACCGGGAATTGGCCTACAGTTACGATAGGCTTACCAATGACGTGGATTACGCCGCCATTGTGGATTTTTATTGGGATATTCTGTCCAGAGAAGGATTGCAGCCCCGCACTGCTGTAGACCTGGCTTGCGGTACGGGCTCTGTAGCGCTTTTGCTGGCTAAGAAGGGGTTGCGTGTCACTGCGGTGGATATGTCCCCGGAAATGCTCTGTATGGCATCCCAGAAGGCTGATAGAATGTCAAACCGTCCGATGTTTGTTTGTCAGAAATTGCAGGACTTGCATTTGCCTGTGGGCGTGGATCTTGCAGTTTGCGCTTTGGACAGTATGGACTATATTACGGATCCGGCCGACTGCCAAAAGGCGATCCATCGAATCTACAAAGCGCTGAATCCCGGTGGCTGCTTTATTTTTGATGTAAATACCCCTGAAAAACTGATGGCAATGGACGATCAGGTATTCCTGGACGAAGATGACGATGTATACTGCGTGTGGCGTGGCGAGTATGACCATACTACAAATATCTGTACCTATGCAATGGATTTGTTTCAGCGCAGCGGAGATATATGGCAGAGAAGTTATGAGGAGCATCAGGAGTATGCCTATTCTGCCCAGCAACTTAGCGGTTATTTGCGAAATGCCGGATTTACCTCCATTGAAGTATTTGCCGACAGAAAACTGTCTGCCCCGGGAGCGGGGGAGCAAAGAATCTATCTGAAGGCAAGAAAGGGCAAACGGAAATGAATGATTATCTTGTACGCGGTATGAGCCTCGACGGTTTTGTAAAAGTGGTGGCAATTCGCTCCACTGAGTTGGTGCGCCGTGGCGCCGCAATTCATAATACAACCCCCAATGCAACCGCTGCATTTGGTCGCGCGTTGACTGCAGCCTCTATGATGGGCAATATGCAAAAAGTGGAAAACGGTTCTATGACTTTGCAGATCAAAGGCGATGGCCCTATTGGTACAATTGTGTGTGTCTCTGATCCAATTGGTAATGTCCGCGGCTATGTGTATGAACCCAATGTTCCGCTGGCAGAGAAATATCCCGGCAAGTTGGATGTGGGTGCAACAGTTGGCACAGACGGTATGCTGACGGTCATTCGTGACCTGCAGATGAAAGAACCCTATGTTGGATCTGTTCCTCTGGTATCCGGTGAAATTGCTGATGATGTAACTGCTTATTTCGCTCAGTCTGAGCAGACCCCGACTGCCTGTGCGCTGGGTGTGCTGGTTGATACGGATTGTAGTGTGAAGGTAGCAGGTGGCTACCTGATCCAGTTGCTTCCCGGTGCGCCGGATGAAACAATTGATGCAGTGGAAGCCGGTATCAAACGATCTGGCGCTGTTACAAAGATGCTGGAGGATGGCCTTACGCCTGAGGAAGTTCTGGGCCAGGTCTGCGGCGATTTAGGCGTTGTCTTTATGGAGACTACCCCTGTGGAATACAAGTGCTACTGCAGTCGTCAGAGGGTTGAGGCTGCCCTTATAAGCCTTGGTAAAAAGGAACTGGCAGAAATAATAGAAGAGGGAAGAGACTTTCCGGTGGAATGCCAGTTCTGCGACTACCAATATATTTTTACCCCCAATGATATCCAAGCCTTACTGAAGGAAATAGAGGAGGAATAACTATGGGATTTGTCAGTTTTGCGCTGCAGGGCAATTATAAGCGTTTTTATAATGATCTGAAAGAACTTGCCCCCAAGGTTCACAAGCCGGCGTGGTTTATGTTCCTGGATACTGCTGTCTGCGCAATGCGATATGGTTCCGGCTTGCAGGACTATTTGAACTTTCAGTTCTATAATAAGAAACACGCCCAGCGGAAGACCTATGTGAGCGTTGCGTATTTGGACAAGGTCATTACTAAACTGTCTAATATCAAGTGGTCGCCCTATATTTCCAACAAGACCAATTTTCATAAAAATTACGGTCAATATACTCGCCGGGATTTCTTCGACCCGGATGGTGGCTATGAGGCATTTGAGGCGTTCCTGGAGAGAAACCCTGTGTTCATCTATAAACCCCAAATCGGCCAGTGCGGTGAAAATGTGGCGAAGATTATTACTGCCGAAATTGAAGACCGTAAGGCTTTCTATCAAAATGCAATGGATGCGAAGGCTTGCCTGGAGGAATTAGTGATCCAGCATCCGGCTTGGGAGGCGCTTTGTCCAGGATGTGTCAATACCCTTCGTGTGATTACCGGTGCAGCAAAGGGGCAGTCCTGGCTGCTGTTTGCAGCAACCAGAGTAGGTTCCGGTAAGGGTGTGGCAGATAATTTCCATATGGGTGGCTCTGCGGCGCTGATCGATATGGAAACCGGAAAACTCACTGGAAACGGTATCGACAAGAAACTGTGCGAACTGGAATGTACTCCCTCCGGTGTACGGTTTGACGGTTATGAAGTTCCTTACTGGGAGGAGATCAAGCAGTTGTGTCTGGATGCAGCGCTGGTGAATGATCAGATCCACTTTATAGGCTGGGATGTAGCCATTACACCCAATGGGCCTCTGCTTATTGAAGGTAACCGGGGATCAGGATTTGACCTGCCTCAGGTGATTACCAAACAGGGCATGAAAGGCATGCTGGACGACTTGATGGCCAAGGTAGAGGAACTTGAAAAATAATAAAAATCAGCCGTCCGGAAAGAATCCGGGCGGCTAAGATGAAAAATCTATTCCAGTAGAAAAAATCGATGAAAAAATCGAAAAAAATGCTTGACAAATTTGTGGTCTATGTGTATAATGAACCACGTCGCTGAGGTGTGCAGCACCGAAGCGGATGAGACTTGGGAGCATAGCTCAGCTGGGAGAGCATCTGCCTTACAAGCAGGAGGTCACAGGTTCGAGCCCTGTTGTTCCCACCATATTTGGCC